>CAZYHE010000110.1:9115-10218 GCA_964647225.1 uncultured Anaerolineales bacterium | reverse complement strand
GCCCAGGCCAAGCTTGACGGCGACGGCGATCTCCTTTTCGGCGAAGATCGCGCTGGCCGCCGCCTCGGAATAGGCCAAAGGCTGGCCGTGCGCGACGAGTTGTAGGGGCGAGGTCGCCTCGTCCGCACCCGCGGCGATCCACAGGTCGGCGCGCATTGGGTCCACGTCCGCGCCGGAGTAGCCCACCGCGCACAGGATGCGGCCCCAGTTGGCGTCGCCGCCGTAGAACGCGGTCTTGACCAGGGGCGAGTTGGCGATGGCTTTCGCCGCCCGCCGCGCATCCGCGTCCGAAGCAGCGCCGGATACCTGCACGGTGATGAATTTGGTTGCGCCCTCGCCGTCACGGACGATCTGCTGCGCCAGGTCGGTGCAGAGCGAGGTTAAGGCTGAGGTGAAGGCCGAGAGACCTTCGAGGTCTCCGCGACCTCGAAGGTCTGGCGCAGCCGCCGCGCCGTTCGCCAGGATCAGCACCGTGTCGTTGGTCGAGGTGTCGCCATCCACGCTGATGCTGTTGAAGCTGACCTCGACCGCGCCGCGCAAGGCGGCATCCAGCGCGGCGGGCGCGATGGCCGCGTCGGTGACGATGACCGCCAACATGGTCGCCATGTTGGGGTGGATCATCCCGGCGCCCTTGCACATCCCGAACAGTCGGATGCCGTTCACCTCGCGGAACGCGACCTTGGGCCGGGTGTCGGTGGTCATGATCGCCCGCGAAGCCGCGTCCCACCCCGCGCCGGCAAGCTGCGGGGCGGCCAGCCGCACCCCGGCCGCGATCTTGTCCATCGGCAGGCGCACGCCGATCACGCCGGTGGACATGACCGCGCAGGAGCGGGATGGCAGGCCCAGGGCCGCTTCGGCCGCGACGGCCATCTGCGCGGCATCGGCCAGCCCGGCATCGCCGGTGCAGGCATTGGCGCAGCCGGCGTTGATCACCACCCCGCGCAGCCCGCCGCTGTTCTCAGCCACGAGCGCACGATCATACAGCACGGGCGCAGCCGGGAACTTGTTCTGCGTGAAGACAGCCGCGGCCGCGCAAGGCCGGTCACTGGCGATCACCGCCAGATCGGCCGCGCCGGTCTTCTTGATGCCGGCCGCGACGCCGG
>CAZYHE010000110.1:2977-9015 GCA_964647225.1 uncultured Anaerolineales bacterium | reverse complement strand
CTCAATCCCGCTTATACGTCGCGTAATCCGGCCCGGTGTGCTTGATGCGGCCCGCGCCTTCGAGGTCGAGCATGGCCGCGACCTTCATCGGCAGGCCGAACAGCTTGATGAAGCCCTCGGCATCCTTCTGGTTGTAGACATCTTCCTCGCCGAAGGTGGCATAGTCCTCGCGATAGAGGCTGAAGGGCGACTTGCGTCCGACGATGGTGATCGTCCCCTTGTAGAGCTTGAGCCGCGCCGTGCCGGTGACGTTCCTCTGGGTGCGGGCGACGAAAGCATCCAATGCTTCCCGCAACGGGGTGTACCACTGGCCGTTGTAGACCAGTTCGGCGTATTTCAAGGCGATGACCTGCTTGTACTGCAGACTCTGCTTGTCCTGGCAGATTTGCTCCAGCGCATCGTGTGCACGATAGATGATCGTGCCGCCGGGGGTTTCGTAAACGCCGCGCGACTTCATGCCGACCAGCCGGTTCTCGACCAGGTCAATCCGGCCGACGCCGTGCTTGCCGCCCACCTTGTTCAACGTCGTGACCAGGTCAATCGGCCCCATCGCCACGCCGTTCACCCGCTTGGGCACGCCGCTCTCGAAGTAGATTTCCACGTATTCCGGCTCATTCGGCGCGTTCTCGACGCTGTTGGTGAGCTGGAACATGTCCTCGGTCGGCTCGTGCCACGGGTCTTCCAGGCCGCCGCCCTCGTGGCTGAGGTGCCAGATATTCCGGTCGCGGCTGTAGATGGATTTCAGGGTCGCGGTGACCGGGACATTGTGGTCGGCGCAGTATTTGAGCGCATCTTCGCGGCTGCGGATGTGCCACTCGCGCCAGGGCGCGATGATCTTGAGTTTTGGATTCAGCGCCATGACGGTCAGCTCGAAGCGCACCTGGTCGTTGCCTTTGCCGGTCGCGCCGTGGGAGATCGCATCCGCGCCTTCGAGGGTCGCGATCTCGACCATCTTCTTGGCGATGAGCGGCCGGGCGAAGCTGGTGCCGAGCAGATATTCTTTCTCGTAGATTGCGCCAGCCATCATGGTCGGATAGATGAAGTTGGAGATAAACTCCTCGCGCAAATCCTCGATGTAGAGCTTGCTGGCCCCGGACGCCAACGCCTTCGCCTCCAGCCCCGATAGCTCTTCCTCCTGCCCCAAATTGGCGCAGAAACACACAACCTCGCAGCCGTAGTTCTCGACGAGCCACGGCACAATACACGAGGTGTCCAGCCCGCCCGAATAGGCGAGCACGACTTTGTTGACGGACTTCTTGGGTGACATGGTAACTCCTGTTGGTTGGTAAATTGGGTAGATTGGTAGGTTGGTAAATGGGTAGATTGGTAAATGGGTAGATTGGTAGATTGGTATCACCAACTTACCAATTTACCAATCTACCAGTCTACCAATAACCGGATCACATCCCGCAGCATCGCGCCGGCGGTGGGCACGGGGCCACGTTCATCCACTTTGTACATTTGCAGACCCATGATGTCGGTGTCGAAGATGATGCCCATCTCGAAACCGGTTACGCCGGCCAGGAAGCTGTCGGCCGGCAGCCATTCCGGCCGGACGGAAAGCCGATAGATGCCATCCTCGGCTGTGGCCGGTCCCCCGACCGAGCCGCGTTCGGCGGTTGCGACCAGCTTGACCACGAGGCCGCGCGCTGCGCCTTCGCGCATCTGCTCGGCGGTGATCCCGGTGATGCCCGTCACCGGCGCCACATCGGCGAGCGTGGCGGGCTGGCGCAGGATGCTATTGGCGATGATGACGAGCTTGTTGGCGGTGTCCCAACCCTCGACATCCAGGCTGGGATCGGCCTCGGCCACCCCTTCGATTTGCGCCTGGCGCAGGGCGTCGGCGTAGTTCTGCCCGCGGGCCATCGCGGTCAGGATCGAGTTGCTCGTGGCGTTGAAAATCCCGCGCACCGAGCGGATATCGCACGCAGCCAGGTCGCGCTGGCCGATGTTGACCACCGGCAGCGCGCCGCAGACGGTGGCGCTGTAGGCCAGCCCGACACCGGCCGTCGCCGCAGCTTCCGTCAGCTCGCCGAACGCGTGGACGAGCGGCCCCTTGTTCGCCAGCACCACGCTCTTTCCGCGGCGGATGGCCGTCCGCACGCAGTCCAGCCCCGGCTGGCCGGTCTGGAGGTTCACGACCGAGGCTTCCAGCAGCAGATCGGCTTCGGCTTGTGCGGCCAGTTTGCGGGCGCTCATGCCGGGCACACCCCCCAGGAAGTTGCTGGCGTTGCCGCCCCGCTCTTTGTGCAGCCGCAGCGCGGTCGGATCAATCCCGCCGGCATCCATCACCGCGCCGGACGAATCGGCCGCGCCGGTCAGGATCAACTCCAGGTCGTGGCGCTCCCGGAGCACGCCAGCCTTGTCGGCCATCAAAGCCAGGAACGAGCGGCCTACATTGCCCAGGCCGATCAACGCCACGCGCACGCGCTTTGCCATGGATCACCTCTCGTGTATATGCACGCCGGTGGTTGAAACCGCCGGATGATAATAGACGGGCGATTGAAATCGCGGCTAAGGGGCCTGCGGCCGGGCGTCCACCTGCGTGGACGCGACCCCGGTCGGCGGCGGCCGACCTCGCGGCGCAGCGCCCCTTCGCCCCGAATTCATTCGGCGGCTGACATCACCCCGCCGCCCCGGTCTCCCACCTGACGCGCTGCATCCGGCCGATCTTCACACCCTGCCACAACTCCATAGCGACCTCTGGCGCAAGCGGTTTGGGGAGGGTCTGCCGTTCGGTCAGGTTCATCAGCACGGCGATTTCGTCGCACGCGTCGAACTTCGGGCAGTAGATGCACTCGTGCCAGATCTTCGGCGGGATGGCCCACCGATCCACCGTCGCAAACCCCATGCGGCTGAAGAACCCATCCGCCAGGGTCAACGCGCAGATTTGCTCGAAGCCATCTGCGCGTGCTTTTGCGATCAGCGCCTCGACCAGCCGGCGGCCCAGTCCGCTGCTGCGGAACTCCGGCGCCACCGCCAGCGAGCGCAACTCGGTCAACTCCGCCGTCAGCGGCACGTTGGAGCCGCAGCCCGCCACCCGGCCCGCGTGCTCGGCCACCAGTAAATCTTTCAACACGCGGCGAATCTGCTCAGCCGTGCGCGGCAGCATCAGATTATCGGCCGCGTAGCGATTGATGATCGCGAGGACGCCTTCGATATCGGCCTCGGTCGCGGCGCGGATCGTTACGTCCATCCCCTGCTCCAACGATCTCACAGCTCCGCCAACACCGCGCTCAGCCGCTCGATCAGTACGTCAATCTCTTCCCGCGTGATGATCAGCGGCGGAACGAGGCGCAGGGTGTTGGTCCCGGCGTTGATGACGATCAGACCGTGGCGGTGGCCCGCGGCCGTCACATCGGCGGCCGCGATGTCCAGATCCACGCCGACCATCAGCCCCCGGCCGCGCACGGCCTGGATATGCGGCGAGTTGACCTCCTCCAGCCGCTCCATCAGGTATGCGCCCTTGGCCTGCACATCGGCCAGGAACGCGGGATCGGCGACCCGGCCCACGACCTTTTCGGCGACCGCGGCGACCAGCGGCCCGGCCGAGAAGGTGCTGCCGTGCTCGCCGACGTGCATCGCATCGGCCACGCGCTGCGTCATCAGGATCGCGCCCATCGGTAGGCCGCCGGCCAGCGGTTTGGCCGCGGTCAGGATGTCGGGCGTGACACCGGTCGCCTGGTGCGCCCAGAGATGCCCCGTGCGCCCCATGCCGCATTGCACCTCATCGAAGATCAGCAGCGCATTGTGGCGGTCGCACAACTCGCGCAGTCCCGCCAGGAACTCCGGCGTGGCCGGGTAGATGCCGCCTTCCCCTTGCACCGGCTCAACGATCACCGCGCACACGTCGTCGCCCATGATCGCGGCTGTGCCCGCCAAGTCGTTGAACGGCGCGATGCGCACGCCGGGGAGCAGCGGTCGGAAGGGCGCTTGGTACTTCTCGCGCGGGGTGGCGGCCAGCGCGCCGAAGGTGCGGCCATGAAACGCGCCCGTGAACGCGACGATGGCCGATTTGTCTCCCTCGAAATGATCGTACGCCCACTTGCGCGCAAATTTGAACGCGCCCTCGTTGGCTTCCGCGCCGGAATTGGCGAAGAAGACGCGGTCGGCGAAGCTCGTCTCGCAAAGCTGTTTGGCGAGCCGGGCCTGTGGCGCGGTGTGGAACAGGTTCGAGACGTGCCACAGCTTGCCCGCCTGTTCGGTCAGGGTCGCGACGAGTTCCGGGTCGGCGTGCCCCAGCGCGTTGACTGCAATCCCCGCGGCGCAGTCCAGGTAGGCGTTGCCCTCGGTGTCATAGAGCCAGCACCCCTGGCCGTGGTCCAACACGAACGGCGCGCGGGCATAGGTCTGGAGGACGTATTCTTTTTCCAGGTCGAAGATGGCATCAGGTTCGGATGACATGAATTTGCTCCTTTTATGGGCGAAACGGGATGCGTCAAACGTCATTCGTCAAACGTCAATCGCTGATTCGTTGATTTGCAGCATCGGCCAGGAACTCCTGCCAGGTGCGCCGCGCGGTGTCTTCGGCGGCGGCCGGGTAGTCGAAACCGAGTTGGTCGGCCAGCGCGCGGCCGGCGCGGGCCACCGCATCGTGCAGGTGGGTCATGGCCGCGATCAACTCCGCGGGCGTGCGGGTCGGCTGGCCCACCAGGGCGAGCGCGTCGGGGCCGATGTGCGTCTGCACGGCCCGGACGACCGGCGTCAAGGTATGGATCGTCAGACGGTGCAACGGGCCGCAGTCGTTCCCGGTCGCCAGGATGTACCAAAAGCGCACCAAGTCTTGCCGGCTCAGCACCGCGCCCTGCCACGCCATCAGCGGCAGCCGGCGGTAAAGCACCTTTTGGTGTTTCCGTTGGTTCATCCAGAAGAATTGCAGCACGCGAGCGATCTCTTCGCCGCGGGCCGGCGGGAACTCGAGTGCCGGGCCTTCGCTCCCGGTCAACTTATCCCCGAACGCGTCATCCCGACACGCCAGCGCCAGCTTGACCCCGCGCGGCGGCGCCTCATCGGCGGGCTGGACGTGCAGATCGTAGATCGTGCCATCCTCCAGCATCATGTGCCAGACGGTCGCCTCGCCCCCGAAGTGGAACGGGAGCTGCGTCACCGCGGCCGCGGCCAATCGTGCGGCCGACGCGGGAATCTCATCTGCGGCGTAGGCCTCCGGTCGCAGCGCGATACAGAGATCCACATCGCTGTAGGCATCGCCCGCGCCGCGCGCCAGGCTGCCGCCCAGCCAGATGGCGACCACGTTCGGGTCGGCCCACAGATCGGCGGCGATCTCGGCCAGCCGGCGGCTTTGCGGCAGGTCGGGCAAGAGAGTCGGATCGAAGTTCGTTATCATAAACCACCCACGGCGTTCTGACTCGCCTGCCCTTGGATAGCAACACGCGCCTGTATGAAAGCACCCACTGACCGAGCAACATCCTCTGGCGTCGTTGCCCATGAACAAACGCTAATACGAATCGCCGGCTCACCCTGCCAGGTTGTGCCCCCACACCAGCATTCGCCAGAGGCTTGAACACCGGCAAGCGTAGCTTTCGTTTCAGCAGGAGTAGCACAGGCGACAAGTACCTGATTGAATACAACTTCATTCAAAACGCGAAATCCGTTTGCGGCTAATTGCGCTGCGAATTGACTTGCGCATTCACACAAACCATCAACCAACTCGGCTACGCCAGTGCGGCCCAAAAACCTGAGTGTGGCCCACAATTCAACCGCCCTTGCTCGGCGGGACATATCAGGTGTATACAGCATGTTATCTCTGTTATCGCCATACTGAATATATGCGCCGGTGGCCTGCATGGATGCCGCAAGCGCATCCCCGTGTTTGCACAAGATGATGCCGCAGTCGTAGGGGGTGTTGAGTGTTTTATGCCCATCCACTGACCATGAATCCGCCTTTGCGATTCCTTTGATAAGATGCTTTTTATTGGGGGATGCAGCCGCCCACAGCCCAAATGCGCCATCAATATGGACCCAGGCGCCGGCCGATTGTGCCAAATCGCAGATGCGCTCGAAATCATCGAAGGAACCGG
>CAZYHE010000110.1:0-2877 GCA_964647225.1 uncultured Anaerolineales bacterium | reverse complement strand
ACAAAACCAAAATAGCGCCCCCCTGTTTGGGCAACTGTTGCTGGTGAACCGTACTCATCAAGCAGTTTCAGGACTTCTGTTGCCGACTGCGGAGTTTCAGGTAACGGTTCATCAAATGCCGACAGCCTTTCGATAGCTCCATCGTCTGGGAACACCCGCCGACGATTTGCCTCATCCATATAGGCGTAGGCGTATGCTTTAGCCTGCTCAAACAGCATCTTATCTGCAATTTGGGCTGACATGATCTCTCTGGTTGAAGGCGGGGCGCTTTTCAAGATGATTCTCCAAACTTTGTTCGCCAGCCGTCACGCATCGCGTATTACGGCCGTTCCTTCGCCGCGCGCCAACCCCGCCAGATCAGTGATCACCGCCTGGAGCACCCCGCGTTCCACCGCATCGGTGGCCGAGCGCACCTTGGGGATCATCCCGCCGGTGATGTGCCCATCGGCGATCAGCCCTTCGATCTGCGCCAGGCTGAGCGCGCGCATCGTGCGGCCCGTCACCTGCACCCCCGGCACGTTGCTGACGAAGATCAGCTTGCTCGCCTCGACCGCCTGCGCCACGCCCGCGGCCACGTGATCGGCATTGACGTTGTACGCCAGACCGTCCGCGCCGAGCGACACGGGCGAAATGACTGGGGTCAAGCCCAGGTCGAGCAGTTGCAGCAGCGCCTCACCGTTGACCGGGCCGACCTGCCCCACCCGCCCCAGGCTTTTGCCCTTGACCGTCAGCGGCGTCGTGCGCACCAGCCCCAGGTCCACCCCGCTGAGGCCGAGCGCGTCCACCCCGCCGTTCACCAACCAGCGCACCAGCCGCGTGTTCACCGTGCCGTTCAGCACCATCTCGACCAGCTTCATGCTCTCCGGGCTGGTGGCGCGCAACCCCTCGATCGTCTCGAACCCGACGCCGAGCTGGCTGTGCAGGTCGGTGATCTCCTTGCCGCCGCCATGCACAATCGCCACCGCGTGCTCCGCCAGCAGCCCCTTGACCGCGGTCACGAAGCCGGCCAGGAACGCTTCATCCTCAACCTGGTTGCCGCCGATTTTGAGGACGAGGATGGGTTTGTCTGATGAGTTCATTTGATAATCTCCTGAACACGTATTGCGTATTACGTATTGCGTGAAGTTTCCCCCGCGGAATACACGATACGGAATACGCACTACGCAACACGCCCTACAACAACCCCAGCGTCTCCGGCCACCCGAACATCACATTCATGTTCTGCACCGCCGCGCCCGATGCGCCCTTGCCCAGGTTGTCAATGCTGGAGGTGATGATCAAGGTGCGCGTGCCGGGCACGAAGGTCAGGCCGATGGCGCAGAAGTTCGTGTTCGTCGTGTGGCCCATCGTCGCCACCTGACCCGGCTTGAGCAGATAGACCAGCGGTTCATCCGCATACATCGCAGCGTATTGCTCCCGCACCTGCGCCTCGCCCACCCCCTCCGGCAGCGTCACATAGATCGTGGACAGCATCCCCCGGCTGATGGGAACCAGGTGGGGGGAGAAGATGAGTTGGTAGGCGGGTAGATTGGTAGATTGGTGGGTTGGTAGATTGGTAGATTGGTAGATTGGTAGATTGGTAGGTTGGGGGGAAGGCGCAGCCCCCAAGTTACCCGCCGCCCAATTTACCAATCTACCAATCTCCTGTTCCATCTCCGGCAAATGCCGGTGGACGCGGCCGATATTGTACGGGCTGACGTTCTCGTTCGCCTCGACGAAATGCGTTTTGAGGCTGGGGGAGCGTCCCGCGCCGGACACACCCGACTTGCTGTCGGAGATGATCGTGCCGGCCAGCCAGCCGGCCTTCGCCAGCGGTGCCAGCCCCAGGATGACGCTGGTGGGATAGCAGCCGGGGTTCGCGACCAGGCCCGCGCCCGCGATCTCGGCCCGGTGCAGTTCCGGCAGGCCGTAGATCGCCTGCGCCAATAGATCGGTCTGGGTGTGCGCGTGGCCGTAGAACTTCTCGTAGACCGCGGGGTCCTTCAAGCGGTAGTCGGCGCTCAAGTCAACCACGCGTGCGCCTGCCGCGCGCGCCTTCGCCACCGGCTCCAGCGAGACCGCGTGCGGCAGGCAGCAGAAGACCAGGTCAGCCGCGGCCGGATCAGCCGCCGCCGAAGCAATCAGGCTGTGCCGGCCGAGCGTTGGCGGCACGGTGAACACATCGCCGAATTTCTGGCCCGCCGAGTTCTCCGAAGTCAGCCAGGCGATCTCCGCCTGGGGGTGGCGCTGAAGTAGCTTGAGCAGCTCCAGCCCGGTGTAGCCGGTGGCGCCATAAATGCCGATTTTGATCATCTGTCCTCTCCACAACAAAAAACCAGCACCCTGGTCTGGGTGCTGGTTGCCTCGTGCTGCGTAAACGTTCGGCCCGCGCGCTTGCCCTCGACCGGGTTAGCCGGTTTGCGTGATACGACGACGGGGGAAGCGTAGGCTAAAAGCCACAAGATTGCTCCGAACGCTTGGTATGCTTCTGGCCGGTTCCCCGACCATCTTTTGCGGACGGGAGTGTAGCACAGAAGGCACAGACTGTCAAAACGAAGCTATCGGATCACTGACTTGGGGGTTGCCTCGATGCGGGTGATCACCGTGCGCGACCGATCCAACATATTGCCCACCTTGGGCGCGATCTCGTTCTGCCATTCAGGCGTCTCGTAGACCGCCTTGTAGAGCGCCACCCGCTCCTCCTCGCTCTCGAAGCGGCGGATCCAGACGTACAGATCATCCTCTTGCTGGCCGACAAAACTGCCGACGACGACCATCCCCTTCGAGACCTGGTAGGGGATGATGATCTCTTCCATAAACTTGACCCACGCGTCGCGTTGGCCGGGCTGCGTGCGATATTGGCGGAGTTCGAAAAACATACGGGCCTCCTGATAGGTG
>CAZYHE010000109.1:7521-10232 GCA_964647225.1 uncultured Anaerolineales bacterium | reverse complement strand
ACTCATACAGCAGCCAGCCGTCCAACCCTTCGGCGCGGATGGCGGCCTGGATTTGCAATAGTCTCTGCATAAGCCGTCCATAGAAGCTATCCGAAAACGTGCCTTGAGCCTGCCGAAAGGCGCTTCGGCAGGCTCAGCGCCCGTGGTTTTCGGATAGATACTTAATCGAGGTTGGCCGCCGCGAAGTCCCAATTGACCAGATGATCGAGAAACGCCTGCACGAAGTCGGGCCGCCGATTCTGGTAATCCAGGTAGTAGGCGTGCTCCCACACGTCCACGGTGATCAGCGGGCGCAGGCCTTTGGTGATGGGCGTCTCGGCGTTGGGGGTCGTCACGATCTTGAGCGTCGCGCCATCGGCCACCAGCCAGGCCCAACCGCTGCCGAAGCGGCCGACGGCCGCGGCCTTGAACTGCTCGGCGAATTTCTCATAGCTGCCGAACGCCTCAGCGATCTTCGCCGCCAGCGCGCCGGTGGGCTGGCCGCCGCCGCCCGGCTTCATGCTGTGCCAAAAGAAGGTGTGATTCCAGATCTGCGCGGCGTTGTTGAAGACGCCGGCCTTGCTGGGATCATCGGCCGCGATCCGGATGATCTCCTCCAGCGTCTTCCCCGCCAGCGGTCCCCCGGCGACCAGCTTGTTGAGATTGTCCACGTAGGCTTTGTGGTGCTTGCCGTGATGAAAGCTGAAGGTTTTGGCCGAATAGATCGGCTCCAGTGCGGTGTCGGCATACGGAAGTGACGGTAACTCGAAGGACATGGGTGGTTCCTCCCTTTCAGCGTTGAATAGCCCGCCACGTGATTGCCGTGTGGGCTGGTCGAAATTCATTATAGCCCGCGCGCGGCGCAGACGCAAACGCGGCAGGCCGCGCGCACACAACGTATCGCGGCGTGCGCGTTATGGGGGTTTCGACAAGACTTGTGCTATAATTGACGGCGTCGTGGTACGCCGCGACGCGATGTCGCAACCGGCGACTTGCGCAACATAACGTCACTTTAGTGGATTTCTGCGTCTTGATGCTAAGGGACAGAAACGTCCTCCGCCCAGAGCAGCGACTTGTGCTGTCTGGCATCATCCAACAGCCGCAGATCGGCCGCTCTCATTTCACAGCACGATGAGCTTGAGGTATGGTACCATGAATTCGCAATCCGCCCGGCGTCCATTCGAAGTTCTGCTTGTCGAGGACAACCCAGGCGATGTCCGTTTGACCCGTGAGGCGCTCAGAAGCTCGCGACGGCCGGCCAATCTGACGGTAGTGGGCGATGGCGTGGAAGCGCTGGCTTTTCTGCACCGACAGGGCCGCTACGAACGGGCGCCGCGCCCCGACTTGATCTTGCTCGATCTCAATCTACCACGTAAGACCGGCGGCGAAGTTCTGGCGGAGATCAAGAGCGATGATCAATTGCAGAGCATCCCGGTTGTGATCTTGACAACCTCCCGGACCACCAGGGACATCATCCAGAGCTACCATATGCACGTGAACTGCTATATCGCCAAACCGGTTGATCTCGATCAGTTTATGTCTGTGGTTCGGGCGATTGAAAGTTTTTGGCTGGCGCTCGTAGAGTTACCGCCAGCGGAATAAGGCACGCCCGCAAGTTGCGCGGAACTCGCAGTGCGCGCCCTCCCACACCGCCACGAGGTACGGATTCATGGATACGCCACCCGTTCTGAACAGCCAAGTGCTGGAAATCATCCGGGTTTTGTTGATCGAGGACAATCCTGGCGACGCGCGCCTAATCCGTGAAATCCTCGCGCGCGCCAGAGGCGCTCAGTTCGAGCTAGAGCGCGTGGAGCGTCTCTCCACGGCGCTGGAACGCCTGACGGCCGGCGGCATTGATGCGATCCTCCTGGACTTAACGCTGCCCGACAGCAGCGGGCTGAATACCTTCTTCAAAGTACACGCGCGCGCGCCGCACGTGCCGATTACCGTGCTTTCCGGCTTCGACGACGAGGTCGTTGCGATCCGCGCGGTGCGCGAAGGCGCGCAGGACTACCTGGTCAAGGGCCAGGTGGATCGCAACCTGCTGGTGCGGGCATTGCGCTACGCCATCGAACGCAAGCGTTCCGAAGAAGCCCTGCAGCGACACGATGCCATTTTGCGAACCGTCAGCCATGCGGCCGAGCAATTCCTGAAGACGTCGGACCTGGAAGAACATGTCGCCGTGGTGCTGAGAGAACTTGGTCTGGCGATGAACGTGAGCCGGGTCTATATCGTGGAGAACCATTGGGCGGAGGACGGTGTTTTGAGCACCACCCGCTTCCACGAGTGGGCGGCGCCGGCCTTCCAAGATGGAATCGGGAGACAAGCGGTGCAAACCAGCATGTTGGCGGCCGGATTGGGGCGGTGGGAGCTGGCCCTGGGGCGCGGCCAACTGATCTATGGCAACGTGGCCGACTTCGAGCCACAGGAACGCGAATACCTCGCCGGCGAGCACGTGATCTCGACGGTGATCGCCCCGGTCTTCGTCGGCCGCGAGTGGTGGGGTTACATCAGCCTGGAAGACTGCACCGCGGCCCGCGATTGGCCCGATGTCGAGTTGGATGGGATCACCGCCGCGGCGGGCATCCTCGGCGCCGCCATCCAGAAGAAACGCGGCGAGGAGGCGGAGAAGCGCGTCGTGTAGGGAAAGAGTGTTCGGTTACGCGTAGCTCTCGGTGGGCGCCGCATCATTAAAAAAACAACCCAAGGCCCCCTCGGCCCGCCGCGCAGCG
>CAZYHE010000109.1:2415-7511 GCA_964647225.1 uncultured Anaerolineales bacterium | reverse complement strand
TCGCATGAGGTGCGCCCCCCCTTGTTTGCGCTGCAAGGCGTCCGGGGCCTGCTGCGCAGCGGCAAAGTGCAGCAGGAGTCGACGCGCCAGGAGTTCCTGGCGACCGCCGCGCAAAACGCGCAACGACTGATGGTCCTGGTCAACGACCTGCTGGATATCTCGCGTCTGGAGTCGGGCCGGACCAAACTAGACTTGGCGCCGGTCGGCGTCGGTGACTTGATCAGCGAGACGCTCGAATCGCTGCGTGGCCTGGCAGCCGACAAACAGATCACCGTCACACAAGATGTCCCAGAGTCGTCCGCCGGCCTCACCATCGTTGCCGATCGGGCGAAGCTGCGCCAGGTGCTGGTGAACCTGGTGGGCAATGCCGTCAAATTCTCTGAACCGCATGAATCGGTGGTGGTCAGCGCCGCGCCGGATGGGGCGAACGTCAAGATTGCCGTCACCGATCACGGCCCCGGCGTCGCCAGGGAGGACCTGCCCCGACTGTTCAGCAAATTCTATCAGGCCGAGAAACCACTGACCCGCACCACCGGGGGGGTCGGACTAGGGCTTTATATTTCCAAGCAAATCATCGAAGCACATGGCGGCGTCATGGGAGTAGAGAGCATTCTTGGAGAGGGCAGTACCTTCTATTTTGTTATACCGACTGCGCCTTCCGATACCGACCCTGCGGCGACGCAGGACGCTCAGCTTTACGGCCCACGTTCGCTCGACACAAGCAAGGAGGAACGATGGCTAATCTAAAATTTTCCCGCGGCAAGACTGAATCGGAACCGCGTGGCCGAGTGCTCGTGGTAGATGATGAGCCTGATATCGTCCGCCTGTTGACCTTCGCGCTGCAGGCCGATGGCTACCAGGTTTATTCTGCGAAGAACGGCTCCGAAGGGCTGGAACGCGCCCGCCAGGATAAACCGGATATCGTCATCCTGGACGTAATGATGCCGGGCATGGACGGGTTCGAGGTGTGCAACGAGTTGCGCAGCAAGCCCGATACCTCCAGCCTGCCGATCATCATGCTCAGCGCGCTGGGCCAGGTCTCGGACCGCGTTAAGGGGCTGCGGGCCGGGGCCGACGACTACGTGCCGAAGCCGGTCAATCTGGATGAGCTATCGGCGCGGGTCGCGTCGCTCTTGAGCCGCAGCCAGCGACCGGCCGCGGCCGGGGCTGAGACGCCGGCCAAATCGGTCAAGGTCTACGGCTTTATCGGGGCAAAGGGCGGGGTGGGCACGACGACCATCGCGCTGAACATCGCGGCGCTGCTGGCGCAACAGAAAAAGTCGGTGATCCTGGCCGAGTTGCGCGGCTCCTTCGGCACGCTGGCCGCCCAACTCAAGTGGACGCCGGCCGAAAACTTCTCCCAGCTCATTGACCTCCTGCCATCACAGATTGATGAGCGGGCGGTGAATGCGCGCCTGTTCAGCACGGGCTTTGGGGTGAAGATCCTGTTCGGGCCGCAGCGCGTTGACGAGTTTCGCGAGCCGACGGTCGAGTCGGTCAAGGCGACGATCCGGCAGTTTACCAGCATGACTGAGTATGTAGTGCTCGACATCCAGCCGGGCGCGTCGTCGGCCATCGAGGCGGCCATCCGTGCCTGTGACCTGGTCTCGGTCATCCTGGAGCCGGACCTCACGAGCATTCAGGCGGCCAAAGTGACCCTGGACTTGCTCCGCTCATGGGGCGTCAGCGGGAGCCTGGTCAGCGCGACGGTGTCGAACCGCTCCGGCATGACTTCGGGCACGAACCTGCGGGAGATCAAGAGCCAACTGGGCTGCGAGATCATCGGCGTGGTGCCGTTTGCAAGCGAAGCCTGCACCGCAGCGCTCAGCCAGGGGGTGCCGTTGGCAGTCTGGCGGGCCGACAACATCGCCTCGATGACCCTGAAAGAGATGACATCGCGACTCGCGGCCAACGCGCTGGTGGGCATCAGATTGTAAAGCGCAGCACGGCGCCGGTGTCTGTGCCGGCGAACAACGCCGCGCCGCGCCCCAGCCCGGCCGGCGCAGCGACCGCCGTCAATTCGACGGCGGTCGCTTGGCTTTCAGGATGTGCGCGCCAGGTCGCGCCGCCGTCGCGCGAGATGAACAGCCCTTCAGTCGCCAACGCCAGGATGATCGCCGCGTCCTGGCCCGCGTGGCCGACCAGGAGGGCGTTCACTGACTCGCCGAAGAGTTCCGCCCCGCGGCGCGCCCACGTCCGACCGCGATCGGCGGACAGCCACAGCCCCGCCGACTCCGTGCCCGCCCACACGCAGCCGCCCCGCCCCGCATCCGGCGCCAACGCCAGGCTCAACACCGGCGCCAGCTCTTCCCCGAATGCCGTGGGCTGCCACGCGCGGCCGCCGTTCCGGCTGACATAGAGACCGGTCTCGGTCCCGGCGAAGAGCGTTTCGCTCGTCGCGTAATCAGCCGCGACGGCCAGCGCCAGCACACGCAGATCGAACAGGCCGAAGTTCCAGCGCACCCACGTCTGGCCGCCGTCCACCGACCGATAGACGCCGTCCTGCATGGTGGCGGCAAAGGCCGTGTGATCGGCCGCGCAGTTCGGCGAGAAGACCAGGCAAGTCACCAGCGGCGCGGGGGTGGGCAGCAGGATGGCACGCCAGCTCGCGCCCCCGTCCTCCGAGCGCAGGATGCCGCCCGACCCGCCGGCCAGCACCAGCCGGTCGTGCGCAAAGTGCGGCGAGACCGCGACCGCGGACGTGACCAGTTCGGCCTGCGGATTCAGCGTCGCGTAGGCCGGCTCCCAGCTTGCGCCCCCATCCCGTGACCGATATAATCCCGACGTGCGCGCCGCAAAACACAGCCCGCGCGCCGCGTCGTCCGGCGCGGCCGCGACCGCGTAGACCGTATCTTGTTCTTCGAATGGCTCGGACAATTGCGAACTCCCCATACCCCAAGAATGAAGAAAGCATTCAAGAAACGACGCCCGACAAGTTGGGCTTTCGGACTAGCAGTGCTATAATAACAGACGGTAGTAAAACTTACAAAGGCTTCGGATACCCCTTGAACGTTGCTCCTGATCTCTGGCTCAGATCGCGCCAGGGCGGCGGACCAATGACTGGTTGGTCAGCTACGCTGGTGGTCTTTCCGCCCCCTTCATCCCATATGTCCGGGAGAGTGAAACCATGTCCAAAACTCCTTTTGCTGTTTCTGTGACTCCAGATTGGGAAGCGCTGGTGCGCTGCATCCGCCGTGAGGGGACGCCCAAACGCGTCCACAATATCGAGTTGTTCCTCGACGCCGAAGTCCAGGAGGCGGTTTGCCGGCGTTACGACATCCTTGCCGGCCTCGACCCGACCGATCCCTACTTCGACCTGAAGCGCCAGATCGCGATCCAGCGTTTCTTGGGCTACGACTACGTGCGGTGCGGGGTGGAAAACCTCGACATGCCGCTCAATCGCAGCAAAGTAGACGACACGGCCGATCTCCAGCGCGCCAACGGCCGGAATTACATGGAAGAGCATCACGGCCCGATCACCACCTGGGCCGAGTTCGAGGCCTATCCCTGGCCCGATCCGGCCAAGGCCACCACGCGGGCGCTCGAATGGTACGAGAAGAACCTGCCCGACGACATGTGCGTCATCGGCTCCGGCGGCTTCGCGCACTTCGCCGAATACGTCACCTGGCTGATGGGCTACGAGACCCTCTGCTACGCGCTCTACGACCAGCGCGACCTGGTGACGGCCATCAGCGAGAAGCTGATCTGGATGTACGACATCATCGTCCAGCGCATCCTCCAGTTCGACCGGGTGAAGATCATCTGGGGCAGCGACGACATGGGGTTCAAGACCGGCACGCTGATCAGCCCGAAGGACACCCGCACGTTCGTCTTGCCGGGCCACAAGCGCATGGCCGAGTTCTCGCACCAGGCCGGCCGGCCCTATCTGCTGCACGCCTGCGGCAACCTGACGACGATCATGCCCGATCTGATCAATGACGTAAAGATTGACGCCCGGCACTCGTTCGAGGACACCATCGAGACGGTGGTGGAGGCCAAGCGTAAGTACGGCGACCGCATCGCGCTCCTGGGTGGGCTGGATGTGGACTTCATGTGCCGGTCGGACGAGCAGGCCATCCGCCGCCGCGTGCGCGAGACGCTGGATATCTGCCAGCCCGGCGGCGGCTACTGCCTGGGCACCGGCAACAGCGTGGCGAACTACATCCCGCTGGATAATTATCTGGCGATGCTGGACGAAGGGCGGAGGTACAGCCGATGATTCGTCTCGGTGTGATCGGCCACGGCGGCCGCGTCAGTTCCTTCATTAAAGAAAACATCCGCCCGCTCGAACCCGACGTGCGCGTCGTGGGCATCGTGGATCCCGACCGGGAGGGCGCGCGCAGCCGGCTGGCCGAATGCGACCGGGACGATGTCGTCTTCTACGACGATCTCGACGCGCTGGTGCGCGAGGGCCGGCCCGATGGGCTGATGATCGGCACACGTTGCAATCTGCACGCGCCGCTGGCGATCCAGGCGTTCGAGTACGGCCTGCCCATCTTCCTGGAGAAACCGGTTGCGATCAACATGGCGCAGGCGTTGGCGCTCGAAGAAGCCGATGCCCGGCACGCCTGCCCGACGATCGTCAGCTTCCCGCTGCGCACCTCGCCGCTCTGCGAGCTGGCGGCCGACTTCCTGCGGAAAGATGCGGTGGGCCGGCCCGAGCACATCATGGCGACCAACTACGTGCCCTACGGCGCGGTCTATTTCGACGCGCCCTACCGAAACTTCGAGATCACCCAGGGGTTATTCATCCAGAAAGCGACGCACGACTTCGACTACATCTGCCAGTTGATGGCTGAGCCGATCGTGCGCATCGCGGCCATGACGACGCGGGGCCACACCTTCGGCGGGACGAAGCCGGCGGGCCTGCGCTGCGCGACATGCGACGAGACGCGCACGTGCCTCGAAAGCCCGGCCAACCGCAAGCGCAACCGCTCCGGCGGCACGCTGAACGATCATCCCTGCACCTTCGGCGCGGAGATCGGCACGCCCCAGACCGGGATGAACGAGGACTCATCGAGCGCGGTGATGGAGTTCGCATCCGGCAGCCACGGCGTCTATACGCAGGTGGTCTACACCCGCCGCGACGCGGGCCA
>CAZYHE010000109.1:0-2315 GCA_964647225.1 uncultured Anaerolineales bacterium | reverse complement strand
TACATCTGCCTGGCGGCCAAAGAGTCGGCCGAGACGGGGCGGTTTGTGGATGTGCGGCAGGTGGGCGGGTAGACAGGTAGATTGGTAGATTGGTAGATTGGTAGGCAAGCATGAAGAAGAGCTTTGATCTCTCGCGACTCGATTGGCAGCTCGCCGGTTTTATCCCGGAGCAATGGCGCTTCAGCAAGTTAGACGACGTCGCGGCGTCGGGATTCACCGATGTCGCCGCGCTGCCCGCCCCTGTGCCCGGTTCGGTGCAAGAGGCGCTGCGCGTCGCCGGCGTCCTCCCGGATTGGAACGTCGGTCTGAATGCCCGGCAGTGCGAGTGGGTCGAGAATCGGCAGTGGGTCTATCAGGTCAAACTGCCCGCGAAGTGGCTGAGGGGCGGGGGGCGGGTGCGTCTGCGCTGCGACGGCCTGGATTACAGCGGTTGGGTTTATGTCAACAATCACGAAGCCGGCGCATTCCGCGGCTCGTTCGTCCCGCACAGCTTCGACCTGACCCCGCATCTCCGCACGCGCGACAACTTGCTCCAGATCGTGTTCGACCTGCCGCCGCGCTGGCTGGGCCAATTCGGCCGCACCTCGCAGATGACCGAGTGGAAGCCGCGCTTCAACTATACGTGGGATTGGACCGCCCGGCTGGTGCAGATCGGCATTTGGGACGCGATCACGCTGGAAATCACCGACGGCCCGGCGTTCGAGTCGCTGCGCTGCGTGACGGAGGTGGATGCGGCGACCGGACTCGGCGCGGTGCGGGTGATCGCCGCGGTGAGCGCGGCCGCGGGGTGCCGCGTGGAGGTTGAGGTCGCGGATGCGGCCGGCCGCCACCTGACCGGTCTCGAGGCTTCAGCCGGTTTGGTGGGCAACGGGAGTGACCGGCTGAAGCCTCCAAACCAGATCAGCCTCGCCCTTCAGAATCTCCCCATCGCCCTCTGGCAGCCCAACGGCCGCGGGGAGCAACCGCTCTACACCGTCCGCTGCCGGCTGATCGGGCCGGACGGCGCGGCGCATGACGAGCAGACGCGGCAGGTCGGCTTCCGGCGCATCGAATGGCAGCCATGCGAAGGCGCGCCCGCCGCGGCCGATCCGTGGATCTGCGTCGTCAACGGCCAACCGCTCTTCCTCCAGGGGGTCAACTGGACGCCGATCCGGCCCAACTTCGCCGATGTGACCGAGGCGGAGTATCGGGTACGGCTGGAGCTGTATCGCGACCTGGGGTGCAACCTGCTGCGCGTGTGGGGCGGCGCGTTCCTGGAGAAGGCGTGTTTTTACCGCATCTGCGACGAACTGGGGCTGTTGGTGTGGCAGGAGTTCCCGCTGTCGTCGTCGGGCGTGGACAACTGGCCGCCGGAAGATGCGCGGAGCATCGCCGAGATGGCCGAGATCGCGGCGTCCTATGTCGAGCGGCGGCAACACCATGCCTGCCTGCTGCTCTGGTGCGGCGGGAACGAGCTGCAGGGCGACCTCAAAGGCAACAAGATGGGCAGTGGCAAGCCGGTGGACGCCACCCACCCGCTAATCGCTCGCCTCAGCCAGGTCGTGGCCGAGCTGGATCCCGGCCGGCGCTTCCTGCCGACATCCTCCTCTGGCCCGCGCTTCAATGCGCGGGCGGCGGATTTCGGCAAGGGGCTGCATTGGGACATCCACGGCCCGTGGAAGCTGCCGGGCACAATGGCCGAATGGGAAGCGTATTGGGCCGGCGACGACGCGCTCTTCCGCTCGGAGACGGGCGCGCCCGGCGCCAGCCCGGTCGAGGTCATCGAACGCTCGGCCGGCGACCTGACGACCTTGCCCGGCACGGCCGACAACCCGCTCTGGCGGCGCACGAGCTGGTGGATCGAGTGGCCGACCTTCGTGGCGGAGCACGGCCGCGAGCCGGCCGACCTGGCGGAGTTCGTCGCGTGGAGCCAGGCGCGCCAGGCCGAGGCGCTGCGCATCGCGGCGGCGGCGTGCAAAGGCCGCTTCCCGCGCTGCGGCGGGTTCCTGGTGTGGATGGGGCACGATAGTTTTCCGTGTACGGCGAATACGGCGGTGGTGGATTTTGATGGGAAGGCGAAGCCGGCGGCGTTGGCGCTGCAAAAGGTATTCCGCGGCCAATAACCTTAAGTGCGAAGATGCCAGTTTGGAGACGCTCCGATCGGACTTACGGTCGAATACGGTTTCGATTCTACACAGGTGTTACACAAAGGAGAGATTGTCACCATGAGCATGTTGCTTATCCACGAACTACATGAAGCTCGAGACCGCATGCTTCTACTGATGAGCAAGCTAGAAGAAGCTCGTAACAAAGAACTCCCGGCCTATCGGCCGCTT
>CAZYHE010000108.1:9243-10285 GCA_964647225.1 uncultured Anaerolineales bacterium | reverse complement strand
TGCCGCACTTCCATGCCTACTACGGTGAGTCGGTTGCCATTTACAGCATTGATCCACTGGAGCTTGTGTCGGGGGCGTTGCCGCGCAGGCAGCAACGTTTGGTCGAGGCATGGGCTGAATTGCACCAGGGTGAGCTACTGCAAGATTGGGATCGCCTGCAAAATGGGCGTTTGCCCTTCCCGATAGTCCCGCTCAGTTGAGGCATAAAGAAGATGGTTCACCCGATCTATCAGGTTGTCTCATTCGAGATCGTTGGCCCACACGTGCTCCGGGTGTGTTTCGATGATGGCACCCAGCAACGGATTGACCTCCGTTCGGTTCTTGCCGGAGAGGTCTATGGCCCACTACGCCAACTCGACCTTTTTAATCAGGCCCGGTTGGATCCCGAAGTACATACCATTATCTGGCCGAATGGCGCGGACTTCGATCCGGCAACATTGCATGATTGGCCCTTCCATGCGCGCGAATTGGCAGCTCGTGCAGCATCCTGGGAGGTTCGTGACCGGCGTTTGCGCCGGTCAGATGCGCTGCTCATTTCCGAACCGGCGCAACTGCGTCTCCATGAAACAGGCCCCAAGTACGAGGTCAGTCGTGATTTGGCTACGGATAGCAAGTCGTACGTTGAACAGGACGAGTGATAGATGGGCGGTATGGCAGTATGTGAGTTAGAAACCGAACCGAAGCGCGGAAGGGGACATGCCTCGCGTTAGCTATTTCTTTGGTATCCTGATACGGATGTTTCACAACGATCATCTGCCGCCGCACTTTCATGCGGAATGCGGTGGCGATGAGGCGGTGTATGAGATTGATACGCTGAAGATCTCGCGTGGCGGCCTTTCGCGCCGAGATCACGCGCTCGTGGTAGAGTGGGCGATATTGCATCGTGCTGAACTCAGGGCGAATTGGGATCGGGCGCGTCGGGGTGTGCCGTTGAATGAGATCGAGCCGCTCAATAGAGTATGAATGGAGGGAGGAATGGCGATGACATGGGGTCCTTTGGTGCGCGTGAAAACGATTGAGGCCATGTCGGGCTATTGGGCGC
>CAZYHE010000108.1:7802-9233 GCA_964647225.1 uncultured Anaerolineales bacterium | reverse complement strand
CAGTAATGGCGCCGAGCGTACAATAGATCTTGAGCCTTATCTGTATGGCCCGATCTTTGAGCCGATCCGACGCGAGTCAGCCATGTTTCGCGCAATGAAGATCGAAGGTGGTGTAATCACTTGGGAAAATGGCGCGGACATTGATCCCGATGTGCTTTACTACGGTCTGCAACCTGCATGGTTGGTACAGTCGGCGCCACGACCTACGCAAGCAGTCGAGATGCAAGGCCTTGCGGTCTTGCATGTGCGTGAAGCAGACGGCGTGCAATACGATCTTGCACAAGAAACCGACAAGGAGGCTACTCTTTGAACCTACAAGAATTTCAGGCCAAACGCATCTTCGGACAGTTCGGCATCCCGGTGCCCCAGGGCGAGGTGGCGACGACGCCGGCTGAGGCGGCCGCCATCGCGGCGCGCATCGGCGGGCCGGTCGTGGTCAAGTCGCAGGTGCTCGTCGGCGGACGCGGCAAGGCGGGCGGCATCAAGCTGGCAAAGACGCCCGCCGAAGCTGAGGCGGTCGCGGCGCGCATCCTCGGCATGTCCATCAAAGGGCTGACGGTCAAGAAGGTCCTGGTGGATCCGGCGGCTGACATCCGCAAGGAGATCTATCTGGGCTTCGTCCTGGATCGGGCGCGGCGCCGCGTGGCGCTGATGGCCTCCAGCGAAGGCGGGGTGGATATCGAGGAAGTGGCCGCCCACACGCCGGAGAAGATCCTGACGGCGCCGGTGGATCCCTGCCTGGGCCTCAAGGAGTATCAGGCGCGCGATTTGGCCCTGGGGATCGGCCTGCCCAAGGAGCAGTGGGGCGCGTTCGCAAAGATTTGCCAGGGGCTATACGACTGCTACATGGGTTGCGACGCCAGCCTGGCCGAGATCAACCCGTTGGCCCTCTTGGGCGATGGCACGCTCAAGGCGCTCGATGGCAAAATGGTGATTGACGACAGCGCGTTGTTCCGCCACCCCGAGCTGGCCGCGCTGCGCGATGAAGACGACGAGACGCCGGAGGAGCGCACGGCCCGTCTGAATGGTCTGAGCTACGTCAAGCTCGACGGCCAGATCGGCTGCATGGTGAACGGCGCGGGTCTGGCGATGGCGACGATGGATATCATCAAGTTCTACGGCGGCGCGCCGGCCAATTTCCTGGATGTCGGCGGCGGGGCCAAGGCCGACAAAGTCGCGGCCGCGCTGCGCATCATCTTGAGCGACCCCCATGTCAAGGCCGTCCTCTTCAACATTTTCGGCGGCATCACGCGCGGTGACGAAGTGGCGCGTGGCATCCTGACCGCCCTGAAGGAGGTGCCGACGCAGGTGCCGATGGTCGTGCGCCTGGTGGGCACGAACTACCAGGAGGGCCGCGCCATCCTGGCCGAGGCGCAGATGGCGACCGCAGAGACGCTGGCCGAGGCCGCGCAAATGGCCGTGGCGGCCGCA
>CAZYHE010000108.1:0-7702 GCA_964647225.1 uncultured Anaerolineales bacterium | reverse complement strand
AAGGGGGCGTAAATGAGCATCCTGGTTAACAAAGACACGCGCTTGCTCGTCCAGGGCATCACCGGCCGCGAGGGCGCTTTTCACACGGAACAGATGATCGCCTACGGCACGTCCGTGGTCGCGGGTGTCACCCCCGGCAAGGGCGGCGGCTGGGGCGTGGGCAACACGCCGATCTTCGACTCGGTGCATGAGGCGGTCAGCGCCACGGGCGCCAACGTCAGCATCATCTACGTGCCGGCCAAGTTTGCGCCGGATGCGATCCTGGAGGCGGCCGACGCCGGCCTCCCACTCATCATCTGCATCACCGAGGGGATCCCCGCGCTGGACATGCTGAAGGTGCGCGCGTATCTGGATACCACTCCCTCGCGCCTGATTGGGCCGAACTGCCCTGGCTTGATCACCCCCGGCGAGGCGAAGGTCGGCATCATGCCCGGCCACATCCACACCCGCGGGCATGTCGGCGTGGTGAGCCGGTCGGGCACGCTGACCTACGAGGTGGTCTACGCGCTGACGCTGCGCGGGATCGGGCAATCCACGGCGGTCGGGATCGGCGGCGATCCGATCAACGGCACCAGCTTCGTGGATGTGCTCAAGCTGTTCGAGAAGGATCCCGAAACCGAGCAGGTGGTGATGATCGGTGAGATCGGCGGCACGGATGAAGAAAAGGCCGCCGAGTTCATCGGCGCGCAGATGACCAAGCCGGTCACGGGCTTCATCGCGGGCCAGACCGCGCCGCCTGGCAAGCGCATGGGTCATGCGGGCGCGATCATCAGCGGCGGCAAAGGCACGGCCGCCGAGAAGATCGCCGCACTGCAAGCCGCCAAGGTGCGTGTGGCGCGCCATCCGGGGGAGATTGCGGAGCTGGTGGCCGCGCTGATGTGACACGGTGACACGGGGTTTCACCTTGTCACCGTGTCACCCCTTCACCTTGTCATCGTGTCGGGAGCTTGTCATGCTGATACCCCCGCCCGTCGAACCCGGCCCCGAGCTCGATCTCAGCCCCTACGAGGGGTGCTGGGTGGCGCTGGTGCGCGGGCAGATCGCGGGGGTGGGCCGCACGCCGGATGCGGCCCGGCGCGCGGCCAAGCAGACCCGGCCGCGCGAAGAGGCGGTGGTGATCCTGGTGCGCCACATGCCGCCGACGCCGGAGGGGTGAGATGGATCTGGAACCAGGAATCGGAGGGTGAGTGGCCGATCATGCACGCGCTGAGATGGCGCAAGCGGACGCGGTGATCGCGTTTATCGGGGCGCAGGGGCGACCGGCCTGGCTGGTGGGGGGCTACGTGCGTGACCGTCTGCTGGCCCGGCCCACGCATGACCTGGATGTGATTGTGCCGCGCGGCGGCATCGCGTTGGCGCGCGCCAGCGCCAACGCGTTCGGCGGCGCCTGCTTCGTCCTGGATGATGCGCGAGATGTGGGCCGGGCGATCCTGCGCGATTCAGCCGGGGAAATCCTGGAAGTGGATGTGGCGCGGTTCCGCCTGCCGGAGTTGTTGGACGATCTGAGCCTGCGCGACTTCACCATCAATGCGATGGCCCAGGAGATCACGCGGGACGGGATCGCGCCGGACGTCGTGGATCCCTTCGCCGGCCGCAGCGATCTCGACAAGCGCCTGATCCGGGCGGTGACCGAAAGCGCGTTGCGCGATGATCCGCTGCGCAGCCTGCGCGCCGTGCGCCAGTCGGTCGAGCTGGGCTTCCGCATCGAAGACGCCACCTATAACCTGATCCGCCGTGACGCGGCGTTACTGGCCGGCGTGGCCGGCGAGCGCGTGCGCGATGAGTTGATGCGGATCATTGCCGCGCGGGGCGCGTGGCAGCACGTCCGGCTGTTGGCCGGCCTCGACCTCCTGTCGCCGGTCCTCCCCGAATCGGCCGCGCAGATCGGCGTCACCCAGACCAGCCCCCACTACCAGGACGTTTTCGACCACACGCGTTCGGTCATGGCCCACCTCGAAGGCGTGCTCGCCCTGCTCTGGCCCGACCAGTGGGCGATCCCGGCCGCGATTGAGGGGGACGCCACGATCATCGCCGGCCCGGATCAGTGGGCCGACCTGGCCGCGCTCCTTGCGCCCTACGGCGACGCCCTGCGGGCGCACCTGGCGCGGCCGCAGGCGGCCGGCCGGCTTTGCCGCGATTGGCTCCTGTGGGCGGCCCTGGCGCACGATTGGGGGAAGCCGGCCATGCGTTCGCTGGATGCCGATGGCAACACGCATTTCTACGAGCACGATCACTGGGGGGCCGTGCTGGTGCAACACCGCGGCGAGGCGCTGAAGTTGGCTGCGGACGAGATCGCCTATCTCGTCCGGCTGGTGCATGAACATATGCGGCCGACCCTGTTGGCG
The DNA here is from genome assembly GCA_964647225.1 of uncultured Anaerolineales bacterium. Classification (GTDB taxonomy): domain Bacteria; phylum Chloroflexota; class Anaerolineae; order CG2-30-64-16; family CG2-30-64-16; genus CAZYHE01. The sequence continues at coordinate 5,357 of CAZYHE010000108.1, read as the reverse complement.
CATGATCTCGGCGATCGGCTCAGCCGCCGGGCCGTGTATCGCTACTACCTGGCGCTGGGCGAGATGGGGCCGGATTGCGCCCTGCTCAGCCTGGCCGACAGCATGGCAACGCGGGCGGCGCGACCCGACCCGGAGCGCTGGCGCCGGCGGCTGCGGGTGACCGATCAGTTGTTCAGCGCCTTTTTCCGGGAGCGTGCCGCGCAGGTGGAGCCGCCGCTCTTGATGAACGGCCACCAACTCATGGCGGAGTTTGGCCTGGCGAGCGGCCCGCAGATCGGCCGGCTCCTGGAGGGGCTGCGCGAGGCGCAGGCGGTGGGCGAGGTGACGACGCTCGAAGCGGCGCGCGCCTGGTTGGCCGAGCGGCTCCGGGCGAAATAGGGGGCTGGCATGTTGAACGTCCATATCGCCGTCGCCAAGGCCGCCAAGTACGCGGTGCGCGAGAGCGGGGATTCCGTCGAGGTCGTCGAGCGGCCGCGCGGCGGCATCTCTGTCATCATGGCCGACGGTCAGCGCAGCGGCCAGAGCGCCAAGTCCATCAGCAACATCGCGGTGCGCAAGGCGATGAGCCTGTTGTCGGAGGGGGTGCGCGATGGCGCGGTCGCCCGCGCGGCGCACGACTATCTGCGCACCCAACGCCGCGGCCAGGTTTCGGCCGAGCTGATCATCGTCTCGGTGGATCTGGAGACCCGCACGTTGGTGATCTCCCGCAACAGCCAGTGCCCGGTGTTGCTGCGCGAGGCGGCCGGCTGGCGCGCCCTGGATGATCCCGCGGAGACGGTCGGCATCCGGGATCGCACGCGGCCGGTCATCGTCGAGTTGGCCCTGGCTGCCGGGCAGATCGCGGTGGCCTACACCGACGGCATCCTGCACGCGGGCGCACGCCGCGGGACGCCGCTCGATCCGCTGGCGATCATCGCAGAGTTGAGCGGTCAGCCAGGCTGCACCGCCCAGGCGCTCGCCGACAGCCTGCTGGCCGCCGCGCTGGCGGCCGATGATGGCCGCCCCGGCGATGATGTGACCGTCGCGGTGGTGCAGGTCACCGCGCGTTTGGCCGGCGAGGAGCCGGAGGTGCGCCGCATGACGGTGACCTTCCCCGTGCCGCCGATCTGATCGGAGCGCCATCGTGGAGACGGCTGAGCCGCTCGTTGCCGTGGTCGGCGTCTGCGCGTCGGGGAAGTCTACCCTGGCGCAAAGTCTGCGGGCGCATGGGTGGCGTGCCCGGCAGGTCTTGCAGGAACACTCCTTCGTCCCCGACATGTGGCGCCGCATCACCAACCCCGATGTCTTGATTTACCTCGATGCGCAGTTGGAGACCGCACGGCGGCGGCGGCACGACCCGGAATTTCCGGCGTGGATCCTGGACGAAGAGCGCCATCGCCTGCGCCATGCCCGGCAACACTGCGATATTTATGTGCCGACCGACGAGTTGACACCGGCCGAGGTGTTGGAACGCGTCTTGCCCCAGTTGGCCGCGCTGCGAGATGAAGGGCGATAGCTGCCTTTTTGACAGTCTCCCCCGGCGGCGGTATAATTCTCGCGTTTGTCTCCAAAACGTCGTGATTGTCGTATCGGATAGATTCCAATCATCGTAATCCCGGAGGGGGAGAGGAATACATGCGAAGTCGCAATACATTGGTGTTGGGCCTCATCATCTTGCTGGGCTTGGTCGCGTTCTACGTGGCTTTGCCCATCGAGCATCCATCCTGGGTGAAGAACCTGGCGGTCTGGCAGCAGCCGCCGGAGTTCCGCAGCCTGGACTTCAAGCAGGGTCTTGACCTGCGCGGCGGCACCCAGGTGCTTTTGCAGGCCAAGCCGTCAGCCGGCCAACGCGTCACCGCGGCCGACATGGAAGCGGCCAAAGTGATCGTGGATCGCCGCGTGAACGCGCTCGGCCTCACCGAACCGTTGGTGCAGCTTCAGGGCGAGAACCGGATCATCGTCGAGATGCCGGGCGTGGACGACCCCGATCGGGCGGTCCAGACGCTCAGGAACACCGGCCAATTGGAATTCGTCGAGATCGGCTCTTCGACGACCCCGCAATATCCGCGGATCGAGCAGGGCGTCTATGTGCGGACGACCAATAACGAGCGCACCCCCACCGAGAGCGAGTTGGGCAAGACCACGCATCCCTATCCCGAGGTGGTGTTCAAAACGCTGATGACGGGCCGCGACCTGAAAAACGCGACCGTGATCCTGGATCAGTACGGCGCGCCGGGCATCAGTTTCGAGTTGACCACGGCCGGCGCGCAGATCTTCGGCGATTACACGCGGGCGCACATCGGCGACATCCTGGCGATCATCCTGGACAACGTGGTGCTTTCGGCCCCGCGCATCCAGGGCGTCATCCCGGATGGGCAAGGCGAGATCACTGGCAGCTTCACGCGGACCGAGGCGGATAGCCTGGCCGTGCAGATGCGCTATGGCGCGCTGCCCGTGCCGCTGGAGGTGGTCAACCGCCGCACCATCGGGGCCACGCTCGGCGCCGATTCCGTGCAGGCCAGCATCACCGCCGGGCTGATCGGCTTGGCGACCGTCCTGTTCTTCATGGTCATCTACTATCGTCTGCCGGGGCTGATGGCGGCGCTTGCGCTGGTCATCTACGCGCTGCTGAACCTGGCGATGTACAAGCTGATCCCGATCACGTTGACGCTGCCCGGCATCACCGGCTTCCTGTTATCTACCGGGATGGCGGTGGACGCTAACATCTTGATCTTCGAGCGCATGAAGGAAGAGCTGCGCTGGGGCCGGCCTTTGCGGTCGGCGCTGGAGGCCGGTTTCAGCCGGGCGTGGACATCCATCTTCGACTCGAACTTCTCCACCCTGATCACCTGCGCGATCTTGATCATGTTCGGTCGCACGTTCGGGGCACAGGCAGTGTTGGGCTTTGCCCTCAACCTGGCCATCGGTGTGATCATCAGCATGTTCACGGCGGTCATCGTTACGCGGACGTTCCTGCGGACGATCTTCCAGGGGGAACGCAGCGAGGCGTTGCGCGAAAAGCGTTGGATGCTTGGGTTCTAGGGGCGAGGGAGAGCAAACATGTATCGCATCGTTGAGCATCGCAGGTGGTATTTCCTGCTTTCAGTCCTGATTATCGTGCCCGGCCTGATCGCGATGATCTATTCGACCGCTACCATCGGCCGGCCCTTCAAGGTCGCGATTGATTTCACCGGCGGCGCGATCTGGGAGTTGAGCTTCGATCAACCGGTGTTGCCCGCGGACTTGCGCCAGGTTTTTGTGGATGGCGGGTTCGGCGACACGGCGGTGACGACCCTGGGGGATGGCAGAAACGCGCAGATCCGGCTCAAGCCGATTGATGAGGCGCAAAAAATCGCGCTCATGACGGCGGTCAAGGCCAAGTATGGCGCAAACGTGCGCGAGGTGCAGTTTGCGCTGGTCGGGCCGGCCATCGGCAACGAGGTGACGCAGGCCGCTTTCCTGGCCGTCTTTGCGGCCTCGATCGCGATCACGGCCTTCCTGGTGATCGCATTCCGCAAGGTGCCCCATCCGGGTCGGTATGGCGTTTCGGCCGTCATCGCCATGGTGCATGACGTCCTGGTGACCTTGGGCATCTTCAGTATCATCAGCCTGCTGCTGGGGTGGGAGGCGGATGCGCTGCTGTTGACGGCCCTGCTGACGGTCATCAGTTTCTCGGTCCAGGACACGATCGTGGTGTTCGACCGGATTCGCGAGAACACTGCCAAGTACCGCGGCGAGGCGTTCAGCGTGATCGCCAACCGCAGCCTGTTGGAGACGGTGCATCGGTCGTTGGCGACGCAGCTCAACGCGTTGTTCATCATGGCCGCGCTCCTGATCTTCGGCGGCGCGACCATCCGCCAGTTCATCGCGGTGATGTTCTTCGGGTTGATCAGCGGCACCTATTCCTCGATCTTCAACGCGGTGCCGATTTTGGTCGGTTGGGAAGAGCGCAATCTCCTGGGCACAGCGGCCGAAAGCGCTGCTTGAGCCTGATCCGTTTCACGCGCGTCAGTGGGGGAACACGAATGACGGGAGCCGGTGTGGCTGCCTGCCGTTTGTGTTCTCCCGTTCTGTTTTCGAGGAGGGCACGTGCGGGCGCTGCTCTGTGATGGCGGCCTACGTTATGATCCGGCCTATCCTGACCCGCAGCCGCCGGCCGGTGAAGCGTTGGTGCGCGTCCGATTGGCCGGCGTGTGCGCCACGGATCGCGAGTTGCTGCGCGGTTACTTGGGGTTTCGCGGCGTGTTGGGCCATGAATTCGTCGGGGAGGTCGTCCAGTCGCCCGACCCGGCCTGGCTCGGCCGCCGCGTGGTGGGCGACATCAACGCGGCCTGCTATGCCTGCCCGACCTGCCTGGCGGGCCGCCACACGCATTGCCCGAACCGCACCACCCTGGGGATCGTGGGCCGCGATGGGGCCTTCGCTGACACCCTGTGCCTCCCACTCCCCAACCTCCACCTCGTCCCGGCCCACGTACCCGATGAGATGGCCGTCTTTGCCGAGCCGCTCGCGGCCGCGTGCGAAATCCTGACGCAAGTCGCCATCCGGTCCACGGATCGGGTCATCGTCGTCGGAGACGGCAAGCTCGGTTTGCTCGTCGCGGCCGTGCTGCGGCTGACCGGCGCCGACCTGCTGCTGATTGGCCGGCATCGCGCCAAGCTGGCAATCGCCGAATCGTGGGGGATCGCGACGGCGACGGCCGCGGACGGAGCCGCAGGGCCGCAGGCAGATGTGGCGGTGGATTGCACCGGCGGGCCGGGCGGGTTTGCCCTCGCAAACCAGATGTTGCGCCCGAGGGGCACCCTGGTGCTGAAGAGCACCTATCATGGCGAGCTTGGGCTGGACATGAGCGCGCTGGTCATCCGGGAGATCACCGTGGTCGGCTCGCGCTGCGGCCCGTTTGCGCCGGCCCTGCGGCTGCTGGCGAGCGGGCTGGTGGACCCAACGCCGCTGATCTCGGCCTGCTACCCCCTGGCCGAGGGGGCGGCCGCGTTCCAGCGCGCCAGTGAACCGGGGGTGCTGAAAGTGCTGCTGGAGCTGTAGCTTTTTCCCATCAGGAAAATAATGTTTTCTGATAGGAACGCGATCCGTTCCTATCAGGGAAATAATGTTTTCTGATAGGAAAACAACCCTTTCCTAACGAAGACGAGGGACACCGTGCGGGCGTCCCTCGTCGTTGCAGACCAGATGTGTACGGGATCAGTGCGCGCAGGTCGCGCAATGCCCGCCCGCGCACGAGCCGCAGCCTGATGCGCCGCTGCTGGCGACGAGCCGGCTGCCACCGCCGGCATCCTTGCTCACGGCGGCGAAGAGCGAGATCAGGCGGCGGCTGCGTGTTTCGGCACAGAAGGGGCACGCAACGGCGTTGTCGGCCTGGC
>CAZYHE010000107.1:0-10304 GCA_964647225.1 uncultured Anaerolineales bacterium | reverse complement strand
GGGGCGGGAGTAGTAGCCGTGCGGATCGTCGGAGACCAGCGTGATCTCGCCCGCGTGGTCAGCCTGGCGAATCGCCTCGGCTGCGGCCAGGCCGGCGATGCTGCTGCCGATGATGACATAACGCGTCGTCATGTGGCCTCCGGCGGGTTGGTGAAGATGCCGGTGCGCTCTAGGCGCAGGACGCCGCGCGGGCAGCGGATCACGCACTCGCCGCACGTCAGACAGTGGCTTTCGGCGATCGGCTCGCCCAGCCAGGCGTGGCGGCGCACGTCAATGCTGATCGGGCAATAGAACGAGCAGATGCCGCATTGCACGCAGCGGCTTTCGGCGGGCACGACCTGGCCCATCACGAGGGCCTGGTGGCGAGCACGGTCACGATGAAGCAGTTTAGGAAGTTCAGGCATGGGTGCCTTGGACGTTGGAATGTCGCGCATGGCTCGCGCCGGTCACAAATGGACGAGAAGACCTCTGAGACGGCGGCCTCAGCGATGCAGGGGTGTGGAATCCCGGGGCAGGTCCCAGGACGCACCGGTGCTGACTTTCACTATGTTACCATCGTCGGCCATCGCACGCAAATCGGCAATGGGCGGGAAGGTTCGCCGCGGCCAGGTTCAGACGTATTCGTTGTTACGCCGCCAGTTATCCACCAGGCTCTCACCGGCCACAAAAAGGAGGAGTGTGCTGCCGCGGCAGCACACTCCTCCCCGGCTGGATGTGAATGGCAGCGCGGCTATTTGATGGCGCCCTTTTCCTTGAAATACTTGGCCGCGCCACTGTGCATGTACTTCTGGGCTTCGGGGCCGAGCTGCGCCATCGAGCCTTCGGGCGTCAGCTTGGCCGCGTCCTTCCAGACGGCGGCGATCTCGGCCTTCTTGTCGAAGACCGTGCTGATGATCTGATAGACCCGGTCGGCGGGGAAGCTGTCGAGGGCGTTCAGCACCGCGGTGATCGCCAGCGTCTCCACGTCGGCGTCCACGCTGCTGTAAACCCCCTTGGCGAACTTGCTCTTGTGGAAGACGCCCGGATTGGCCTGCATGATCTTGGCCGCGGTGTCGCCGCTGATGGGCAGCAGCACCATCTTCAGGCCGGGGGCCGAGGCCAGGTCAATGATCGAGGAGGTGGGCACGGCGCCGCTCCAGAAGAAGGCGTCGAGCTTGCCGTCCTTCAGCGCAGCCACGCATTCGGTCGCGCCGAGCTTTTCGCGGGCGAAGTCCTTGTTCCAATCCAACCCCAGCGCCTTCAGCACGTAATCGGCCTGCTCCTCGGTGCCGCTGTTCGGCGCGCCGGTGGAGACCCGCTTGCCCTTGAGGTCCATCAGGCTTTTGATGCCCGTGCCCTCTTTGGTGACGACGTGCAGCGGTTGCTCGTAGAACGCCATCACGATGCGCACCGGCTGCGCTTTGTCGGAGACCGCGGGCAGCTTGCCCTCGTTCATCCAGATGACATGGTAGTCATAGGCGAAGGACATGCCGGCCTTGTTGGCGACGACCAGCTTGAGGTTGTCAATCGCGGCGGTGGTCGCCTCCGAAGTCGCCTCGGTGTTGGCGACGTTCTGGGTGATCTGCGCGCCGATCGCGCCGCCCAGCGGATACCAGACCCCGCCGGTGCCGCCGGTGGCGATGCTGAACGACAACTTCTCCGGCGGCCTGGGCGCGCAGCCGGCTGCCAGGACCACCAGAACCACAAGGATGACTGCGAACGCTTTGCTTCTCATTTTTCTCCTCCATCGGGTGTGTATTCTTGCCGCGGATCAACGCGGAGATGCGCGGATTCTCGCTTTTTTCTTCAATCCGCGCTAATCCGCGTTGATCCGCGGCCCATCACCGAAATGAATGTCGCACGATCTCCAACGCGGTCGCCCGCCGGGCGTCGAGGCGAACGCGGCCGCCGAAGCCGACCTCCTGCTCCAGCGCCACCTCGCGGCCGCCCACACTGATCCGGGGATCGCCGATCTCGCCGATGCGGAAGATCACCTGCTGATAGGGCCGCGCCAGGCCCGTCGTCGAGAATGCCCCGCCGGTGTGATACAAATCCGCCACGTCGGCGGGCGCGACCGGCATCCGATAGCCCCCGGCGGGGTCCACGAACGCCACCCGGTCGAGCACCAGCCGGCCCTCGTCGGCGTAGAACACCTCTTGCACCGGCATCTCAAAGAGCGAATTGTGCCAGGTCAGCGTCATCGGCTGGCAGTTCGCCAGCACCGCCGCCCGGACCGTGCGCCCGCCGTCGGGGTCGCTGAGTTGGCAGCGGGTGTAGCCGGGCGGCGTGATCTGCGTCAGCGCGGCCAGGGCGACCAGTACGGTCGCCAGGGCCGCCGGCAACGGCAGCCAACGGCGCATGGCTCAGGCGGCCCGCGGCGCGCGGCCGGCCAGGTAGTTGCGCGCCAGCACCACAACGCCAACCGCCAACGGCAGCAGCCCCCACAGCGCGCGCCAGTCAATCGGGACAATCACCATGATGCACGCCGCGAGGATCAGGATCGCCCGCTCGGCCCCGTGCAGCCGGCCGCGAAACATGCCGACGATGCCCGGCGCCAGGAAGAACAACGCCGCCACCGCCGTCAGCGTCGCCAGGATGAAGTCCGGCACGGTCGCGCCGACGATCAGCAGGCTGCCGCCCAACGGAGTGGCGGCGAAGAAGAAGGGCACCAGGAACGCGGGCAGCGAGTATTTCCAGGCGTGCATCATCGAGCCGAACGGGTTGCCGCCGGTGACGGCCGCTGCGGCCGAAGGCGACAGCCCCACCGGCGGCGACACCTCGGAAAGCACGGCGAAGTAGAAGGCCAGCAGGTGCGCCACGTGAACGGGCACGCCCACTTTCACCAGCGCCGGCGCGACCATGATGACGGTCATGATGTAGGTGGCGGTGATCGGCAGGCTCAGGCCGATGATCATGGAGGTGACCAGCGCCAGCAGCAGCGCCAGGATCACCGAGCCGCCGCTGAGCGACATGATCAGCCCCGATATCTTCAGACCGAGGCCGGTCAGCGAGAAGGTGCCGACGATCAGGCCGGCCGCGGCCAACAGCACGGCCACCGGCAGCATGTTCCGGGCGCCCTCGATCGTGGCCGTGATGATGCGCCGCGGGGTCAGCCACTCCGCGCGGTCGCGGCTGATGAAGCTCGTGACGATCACCGTCAGGATGGCGAAGATGGCCGACGAGGCCGGCGAGCGGCCCATGCCCAGGAGCGCGATCAGCACGATCAGCGAGATCAAGTGATGGCCGCGCTCGCGCAACACCTGCCAACCGGTCTTGCCGGTGGCGTCGGGCGGCGCAAAGTTGTAGCGCCGCGCCTCCATCTCGACCATGAAGAGCGTGCCCACGTAGTAGAGCAGCGTGGGCATGATGACCATGACCACCACTTCCCAGAAGGTGACGCCGAGGAACTGCATGATGAGGAAGGCGGCCGCGCCCATCAGCGGCGGCGAGATCACCGCGCCGATGCCGCCGGCCGAGATCAGCCCGGCGGCCATGTTGGGCGAATAGCCGGCCCGCTTCAGGATCGGCCACATCAGCGGCGTCACCGACATGGTGGTCGCGACGCCGCTGGCCTGCGGCCCGCCCAGCAGCGCGGTGGTGATGACCGCGCCGCGACCCGCGCTGGAGGCCTTGCGGCCCATCACCGCCAGCGCCAGCTCCAGCCAGAATTGGCCCGCGCCGGCCGCGTCCATGAAGGTGCCATAGACGACGAAGAGCACCACGAACGAGACGCTGACATCGAGCGGGACGCCGAAGATGCCCTCCAGCGTTTGGTACATGTGGCCGACGATGCGATCCAGATCGTAGCCCTTGTGGCCCAGCACGCCGGGGATCAACGCGCCGAGGTAGGTGTAGAGCAAGAAGCCCGCGACCACGCCGGTGAACACCCCGCCCGTGGTGCGCCGCGAAAGCTCCAGCAGCAGGAGGATGGCGATCAGACCGAAGATGAGGTCCGGCAGGTCGGGCACGGTGGAGCGGCGGATGAAGGAGTCCAGATCGAGCAGCGCCCAGGCGATCGTGGCGACGCCCAGCAGCGCCAGACCCCCATCCAGCCACTTCGTCCAGCGCGCGGCCTTCGCCGAGGCAGGATAGATCAGGAAGGCCAACAGGAAGATGAACGCCAGGTGCACCATGCGGAACAGGAAGGTCTCGATCGGCCGGACCGCGCCCAACAGGGACCAGGCAATGAACGCAACGTACAGGATGCCAATAGCGATAGCAGCTTTGCCGCGGTGTTCGCGCATTATCATCTCCGTGGGTGTGGGAGAGGGTGTTGAGTCTAGCGGCAGTAAGTATACTCCATATTATCAGCGCGTCAAATGAACGGCGCGCCGGGATGCGTTTCAACTTTGGGGCGCCGCGCGGTGTGTCATGCTGAGGCCTGTCGTTTGGGCCGAAGCAATCTCATTACCCGACAGACGTAGCGTAGCCCCTTGTGGGCGTCTTGGCCGGCATAGAAGCGATGCCCACGGGCACAAGGCCTACACTACGGCGATATGTCGGGTAATGAGCCGAAGCATCCTTCGTTGTACTCAGGACAGGTTCTCGTTGGGCACGCCCAGACCCTTCGCTGGTGTTGTGCTGTCACTGGCGATGTGTTGTTGACCCGCTCAGAACTTGCCCTGAGTTCAACGAAGGGGTGACAAACGCGCCCCGAATGTGAAATGCACCCCATAGCCGATCAGTTTTCCATAACACGATACCCATGATAAAATGGATGCCAGATTACGCGCTATTCCGAGAGGACTCTATTACCGTGCTCCCCTCAGATCTCAAGTCAGGCACGAGACTCTATGACCGTCGGACCGGCGCCGCGCGGTTGCTTCAGTCTGCTGAGGTTTATGGTCAGGTCATCTTCCTCAGCTTCAAGCACGCCCAGACCGGCGCGGTGGACCGGCAGCCGTTTTCTCTAACCGAGGTGGAGAACCGTTTCGAGGTACACACCGACAGCGCGGTCGCGTTCCGAGCCGATCCCGAAGTCGTGACGCTGGTCGCTGAAGCGTATCGGTTACAGCATGCCTACCTGTTCAACCCTCTTTTCGCGACCGAAACTTCGCTCATTGACTTATTGCCGCACCAATTGGCCGCCGTCTATGGCGTGCCGGCAGGGCCAGGTCAACCAGCAGACGAGCCTGGCATGTTGGATATGCCACGCCTGCGCTTCCTGCTGGCCGACGATGCCGGCGCAGGCAAGACGATCATGGCCGGCCTGTTGATCCGCGAGATGCTGCTCCGGCGCCAGGCTCAGCGCATCCTGATCGTCCCGCCGGCCGGTCTGGTCGGGAACTGGGAGCGCGAGCTGCGCGTGCTTTTCCGCCTGCGCTTTTGCATCCTGGCTGGCGCTGACTTTTCGGATGACGATAATCCGTTTGCAGACCCGCGCAACGACCTGGCGATCATCAGCCTGGACACCCTCTGGCGCGACAGGGCGCGCGCGGCGTTCGAGAAAGCCCCGCCGTATGACCTGGTGATCTTCGACGAGGCGCATAAACTCTCCGCCCGGCGCAACCCTGACCTGACCGTGGACAGGACGCACCGGTACGAAATGGCCGAGTTGATCGCCGCGCAAGGCCGCCATCTGCTCCTGATGACCGCCACGCCGCACATGGGCAAGGACGATCCGTACTATTTTCCGGTGGTGGCGTGGGGGCGGGGAAAGCCGGAAACAGCAAAGGCGATTCAGCCCGAATTGGGAGGACTGCAATGAGCAGGTTTTCCGAGGCGTTGATCAGTCGCGTCGTGGTGCGGGGCTTTCGGAGTTTGGAAAAGGTTGCTGTTGACCTGGAACCGGTCACAGTGCTCGCTGGCCCCAACGGCAGCGGCAAAAGCTCCTTCGTAGATGCATTGGCCTTCCTGCAGGAAGCCCTCAGCCGGTCGCCCCAGGAGGCTTTCGAGAATCGCGGCGGATTCGACCAGGTGCTGACCCAGACCGGTCACAGGCCCGATACGGTCGCCCTCGAAGTTCAGATTCAGTCGCGCGCCCCGGAAGCCTTTTCCGGCCACTACTTTGTCAGGTTTGGATTCAAGGATCGGCCCAGGCGACTGGTGGTGGTGGAAGAGAGCTGCGAAATGCTGCTGGGGCCGGAGCGGGTCGCGCACCGCTATCGGGTAGAAGACGGCGCATGGAAAGTATCAGCAGCGGGAATCGAGCCGCAACTCGCCGAAGGTCGCCTCGCGCTGCCTTTGATGACGAGCCTGAGGTCGTTTGTCCCGCTCTATAGCGCCCTGACGTCTATCCGCGTGTATCACATCGGCGCAGACGCTTTGCGGGCGTGGCAACAACCGGATCGCGGGGCCCAGTTGTCGGTGGACGGCAGCAACACAGCCAGCGTCCTCCAAAGGCTGCGCGACCATGACAAGCCATCCTATCAGCGGGTGATCCAGACCCTGGCGGCCGTTGTCCCCAGTATCCGAGATATTGACATCACCACCGGACAGAGGGGCCGTGAGATCACCTTCACCTTCGGCGAATCGTTTGCCGGTCATCAGGATGTGTCGTTTCGAGCCGATAGCATGTCCGATGGCACGCTGCACGTTCTGGGCATCCTGGTCGCGGCCTACCAGGAACAGCCGCCCGTTTTGATTGCCTTCGAGGAACCGGAAGCGATGGTGCATCCTGGGGCGGCAGCCGTTTTGGCCGAAGCCCTGCAAGAAGCCGGACTGCGGACGCAAGTGCTGATCACGACTCACAGCCCTGACCTGCTCTCCCGTTTTGAGACCGCCATGCTCAGGGCTGTCGAGCGCACCCCGGAGGGCGTTACGATGATCGCGCCTGTGGCCGAATTCCAGCGGGAGGCCATCCGTCGCCGGCTGTTCACCGCGGGTGAGCTACACCGCATCGAGGGGCTGCGACCGTCACACTCCGTGGCCGAGGAGTAAACGCAAGATGCCGACGCTTATTCCGATCGTTGAAGGCGATGGCGAAGTTGCCGCGCTGCCTTTGCTCCTGCGCCGTCTGTTCCAGGAAGTCTACCAGGTGTATGATGTCCGCATCGCCAGGCCCAAGAACGCCCACGGTTGCGGCAATCTGACTGCGCCGGACCAGCTTGAACGCTTTGTCGCCTATGCTCTGCTGGAACCGGAATGCGATGGCGTCCTGGTCCTGATAGACAACGACGTGGTGCAGGGACTGATCGAGGGCAACGTCTTGGACGAGGACTGCGCCCCGGCGTTTGCCCAATACCTGGCCGCGCGCATCCAGGCCATGCACCCGTCCAAACCGGTGGCAATCGTCGTCGCGCGCTGGGAATACGAAGCATGGTTTCTGGCCAGCCTGGAGACGGTAGGAACGATCGTCGGCGTGCCCGGTGGGGTGGAGTATGGGGGCAACGTGGAATCAGAGCGCAGCGCCAAAGGTTGGATCGGGCGGCGTCTGCCCCCAGGCCAAAAATACTCGGAAACCCGCGATCAGGTGCGCATGACGGCCTATCTCGACCTGGAGTCGGCTGCGAGCCGATCCCGCTCGTTCAGGCGGCTCAAACATGCGCTCGAACAACTCGTGGATGCATACTCAAGGGACGAGTTGGTTGTAACCCCTTTGCCGAACCACCACAGCGAGGAGCAATGACGGGCGCATTCCGGCACTTCGTCCAACAAGTCTACAACCGCGGCGCCGAAGGCTTGCTGACGGGCGACGAGGGCCTGTTGCGCCAGGGTCAGCAAGAGATCCCATCTGACTTCGCACGATAAGGAATCAATGATGCCTACATCTAAACCTCTGCACGAGGAGCCAATGGTAAACACCGCCTCTCAGCCGGTCCGACCGCTCCCGTTTCCGGCGCTCAACCCGCCGGATGGCATCACGCCGGCGCAGACGCGCGGCTGGATCCCCTGGAGTCCGCCGGAATGGCAATTGGAGCAGCCATCGAAGCCGGTCAGGCTTCCACGCCGAACCTGGACGGCCGAACAGCGGACCGCCTATGAGGCCCGCGTGAGTTGGTTTCACGCCGCCAGGTACGGGATCTTCTTCCACTTCCTCGCCTGCGGCGATCGGAAAAGGGATATTCTGAAGGGTTTCTATCCTGTTGACGCAGATTGGACTTCCGAGCGCTGGAATCGGGTTGTGGAGGCGGTGGACGTGGAGCAGACTGCGGATCAAGCCGCAGAACTTGGCGCGGGCTACGTGGTGCTGACACTGGGGCAGTGGCACAGGTACGCATGTGCCCCCAATCCGATGATTGATTCGTTGTGGGGACTCTCTCCCGGTCAGTATAACTCCAGACGCGATCTGCCGATGGAACTCGGAAAGGCGTTAGCCCAACGGAATGTACACATGATGCTCTACATCATGGCGGACAGACAGCATGCGCTGCCATCTCCTTCCGGATGGACGGAGACCGATCGTTACGAAAACTGGATCAGGGTCGCTCAGTGGTACAGCGATCATTACGGAACGCTCTGCCAAGGCTGGTGGGTGGATTTCCTAAATGAGGATTGGACGCAGGACTACCGTCGCCGTTTTACGGAGGTTCTGAGGCACGGCAACCCGGACGCACTCGTGGCCAGCAGTCAATATGAGATATCCGATTTCCTGCATGGTCATTGTCTCGGCGCCCATGCGCCGAATACTGCCCCCGACTGGGATCATCAGCGGAAGTTCGGCAAGCCGTTCTTTGGGCGCTGGGACCCTGACTTCACCATCCAGTGGCATGTTCTTCAGTACCTCGGGAGCTACTGGGGAGCGGTGGATACGCCGCGCAGAACTGAGGAACTTGTGGAATACGCATCGGACGTCGTACGAGGCGGCGGAGTGTTCACCTTCGATGTCGGCGCATACAGATTCGAAGACGGGGAGACCGTACCTTGCCTCGAAATACCCGCTGCCCAGTTGGCGCAGTTGCGCGCCGTCCGCGATGCATTGCGGGATGTCTCCCCTGTTCAAATGTTGCATTTCGATCCTGGATGAGGCCTTCCTGGCCGACCTCAAAACCTTCAACTCTTACAACTCCTGCGCCAGCAGATCCTCGCGGGCCAGTTTGCGCCCGGCGCCCGGTTGCCCACCGCAGAGGAACTCAGCCAGCAGTACGGCCTGTCGCGCGGCACGGTGCGCAAAGCCATCGAGCAGCTCAGCGCCGAAGGTTTCGTCTATTCCGAGCAAGGCAGCGGCACCTATGTCAGCGCCACGCATCCCAACGCGGCGCCGTTCCGCTTCGCCGATTGCCCGAACCCTGGACACCGTCAAAGGGCACAACCGCCGAATCTTCGACAAACTCCAGGTGCAAAGCCGCACCGAAGCCATCGCCCGCGCCCGCGAGTTGGGTCTGTTGTAGCAGAGTAGCAAAAACAACACCTCCCTCAACACCAAAGTGTCTATACAACAACACCGTCGCGCCGGTATATTACCTGTGCGTTGAGCAAACGGCTCAGCCGGTGCGCATCGGACAGGACAGGTGCAAGGTAATGTCAAACAATCCTGACCCGACAACTGATCCAAGCCACCCCGTGATCTATCAGATCAGGCTCAAGGGCCATCTGGGGAGCGAGTGGACCGATTGGTTCGGCGGCCTGACCATCACGCTGGAGGAGGACGGCGATACGCTCTTAACCGGCCCGGTGGTTGATCAGGCTGCGCTGCATGGGCTGCTCAAGAAAGTGCGTGATTTGGGTATACCTTTAGTCTCGGTCTGTCCTGTCGAGCCCAGGTCCCTGACTACGCTCGGGTCAGGTCGGGCCGACGTGCCGGATGTCAAATCGTAAACTGGCGTGAGCGACTTGTTCACGCCAAAATCAATCACAACAAGGAGATAAAAATGAATACAAGCAGCAAGACCACAGGAAAGATAGATACAAAAGTCCTGCTCTCAACATTATGGATCGTGGTCATGATCAACATGCTGAAAGCGGACATCCTTTCGCTGAACATCCCTGGCGCAGCGGAAGAAGTGGCAAGAACCGCAGCCAGCACTGGCGCATCCATCCCCCAACTGATGCTGGTCGGCGCGGTCATGGGAAACCTCTCCATTGCCATGATCATCCTGTCACGCGTGTTGAAGTATGGTCTCAACCGCTGGGTCAATATCATCGTGGGCGTCGTCACCATCGCCTATATCTGGGGCGGTATGGCGTCAGCCCCTCACTACTTGTTCATCGCCACGATCGAGACGATCTGCCTGCTGCTGATCATTGGGTTTGCGTGGACCTGGCGCAACGTCGAAGCCTGACCGATTCAAAATAAAAGGAGAACAATATGAAGCCCTTGCAGAAATTTGGCGGTTTCGCCGCCCTGTACCTGGCAGTCGCCTACCTGATCGGCATGGCGCTCTTTATCGGTGTGCTGGACACCCCCAGCATCACCGACCCGGCCCAAAAGGTGGCCCTGCTCGTCA
>CAZYHE010000106.1:0-10314 GCA_964647225.1 uncultured Anaerolineales bacterium | reverse complement strand
CGAACCAACGTTGGCGTTCTTTCGGATAATTCAGCAGCACATGCTAAAGGCCGGAAAGCCACAAAAACAAAGTCGTTCGGATTATAGCACGGCGAGAAGTGTGGGCCAATTGTCGGCCAGCCGCCGAAGTGCTATAATGTTTTTTATACAGACACGTTTGGGAGGTACACATGCGCTCCTGTAAAACGATTTCATTTGTGAAGCTCTTCGCTGTCGTCATCCTGGCCTGCGCCGTGGCCCTGGCGGCCGCGCCGGCCGAGGCCGCGCAAGGAACGCCCCTCCCGCAGGCGGAAGCTCCGGGCGCCGTCACCGGGACGCCGGCGGAAACCCGCACGCCGGCGCCCACGCGCACGCCGGCCCCGACGCCCACGCCGACTGCCACCCTCACCGAGCTTCAGAACCGCCTGCTGGTGGCCGACGCGTACCTCAAGGGCGGGCAATACGCCAGGGCCGCCGACATCTACTCGGCCACGTTGACGCAGGAGCGCGGGCATCCTGAAGCGTTGGCCGGGCTGAAGAAGGCGCTGGAGGGTCAGGGCAGCGCAACGGCCACCGCGGCCGCGCCGCGGCCGACCCCGGCACCAGTGCCATCCGCCGCCGCGCCATCGTTCACCGGCGTCCTGCGCAGCAAGACGAATGAGGTCGTGGGGACGGTATTGCCGGTCCTGCTGCTCGTCTTGGCGCTCTATCTGGCGGCGCAGGGATTCCGCTGGCTCCTGTTTGCCGTGCGGGAAGGCTATTACGTGCGCGTGCTCCCGTTCTTCCAGCGGCCGGCGTTGGGCCGCCCCTACCTGATCGGTGAATTCACCGATGCGACCGGCATGGCGGGCTTCCAGGGCGGCAAGATCGTGACCCAAACCCTGGCCGAGAAGCTGCTGGAATGGAACCAGTTGATCCAGGCCAGGGACATCCCCATCGAGCCGGCGCCGGCGATTGACCTGGGCAACATGTCGTGGATCAAAGTGCTGTGGGCCTGGGTCATGCCTCCGCCGCGCGCCTTCAAGATCGAAGGTGTGCTCTTGGGCGATCAACCGGGCGCATTCAAGCTGGCCGTCCGGCGCACCGATTTGAGCACCAACAGCATAGACGCCGGCTACACCTTCGAGAGCCTCAAGCCGGTCGCCGAAGCCGCCTTCCAGGAGTTAGCCGGCGCCGCGGCGAAGTGGGCCGGGCATCCGCGCGACATCGAGGCGAGCGAGGCCGCGCAGCGCGGCGTGCGCGCGATCCGCGGCGCGGATGCGGGCGCCCCGCTGTCGGCAAGCGAAGTGTATGACGAGGCCGTCAGCCTGCTGCTTCCCGTCCGGCAGCAGATCAACCTGGGGGTCGTGGATCACGCCGATGCCCGTGATCGCCTGCGCCAGGCCGAGGATCTGCTCAAGAATCTCCCGACGGGCAGCTCGCTGTACGCCGACCTGCGGGCGGTCATCACGGATCTGGATCGGCTGTTGCGGTAGCACCTTATCCGTCAGGGTCTTGCCCAGTGAGCAAAGATTGAACCGCCAAGACGCAAAGTTCGCCAAGACGGGTCGTTTTTTCTTGGCGCTCTTGGCGTCTTGGCGGTTTTTCCTGGCTTGCGAGGGCTTGCCAGGATATGCTATACTGTAAGCGTCTGGCGGTATGACGACTCTTCATCATGGGGTGCTCCCATCATGTCCAAAGGAGGTTTGCATGGGCAATCGAACACTCTCGTTGGGTCTTGTCCTCAGGGCGTTGTTCCTCGACAACGATGCGTATGACCAGTTGCGCGACGACGATAACCCCTTCATGGAGGGGCTTTTTCTGGTGGTCATCATCGGCGCGATCACGGCGTTGCTCAACCTCATCGGCCAACTGCTGGCCTGGGCCGGCACGCCTTCGATGAGCGCGATCAAGGATGCGGTCTGGCAGGCGTTCCCGACCATGCAGTGGTGGTCGCAGATGTCGGGCAATGCTACGGCCCTGGAGCAGTTCAAGCAGTACTACGACATGGGCTGGCAGATCTTCCCCGCGCTGTTCGGCGCGCCCGATCCGGCCAGCGCGGCGGCGAACATCGTGCTCTGGCCGCTGGCGGCGGTGTTGAGCTGGCTGATCTACGGCACCCTGGCCCATCTGTTCGCCCGGATGCTGGGCGGCGCCGGCCAGTACGGCCAGACCCTCGGCACGCTGTCCCTCTCGTTCACCCCGCTCCTGCTGCGCGGGCTGGGCTTCCTGCCCTATTTCACGATCGGCGCAGTGATGAACACCTGGCAGCTCATCTGTCGCTACAAGGCGATCCGATCAGCCGGCCAGATGTCGTGGGGTCGCGCGGTCTGGGCCACCCTGCTGCCGTTCCTCGTCTACCTGGTGCTTTGGGTGGTGATCGGCGTTGTCGGCGGCTTGGGCCTGACAGCGGCCATCTCAGCGATGCAGGGGAGGTGAGCCATGTCTGAATGGATTCGCACACTGTGGAACGGGGCGCTCTTCCGCGGGCCGGCGTTCAGCGGCCTCAACGAACGACGGGATGCTTTCTTGCAGGGCCTGCTGATCGTGCTGGTGATCGGCCTGCTGGTGGGCCTGCCGGGCTTGATCGGCGATGTGGTCGCCGGGCTTCGGCCCAACGCCATCGAGGCCGAGATGGACAAGGCGATGTCCGAGATAGATCAGGTCGTGCAGCAGATGCAGCCGTTCCTCGGCAACATGCCCAGCGGAGAATTGGAAGCGATCATCGCCCAGATCAAGGAAAACATGCGCTTCGGCTTCGACATCGCCCAGAAGGTCGAGGCGATGCCGACGATCCTGCCGAAGCCGATTGATCAGATTTTCCAGGCCATCGGGGAGTGGGCCTCGCAGCCATTCGCTGGGAGCGGTTTCCCGCTGGGGGCGGCCGTCCTGGGCACATGGCTGGGGTACGGCATCTGGGTGATGCTCTTTGCGAAGCTGTTGGGCGGCCGCGGCACACTGGCCGGCTTCTTCGGAGCCACGGCCCTCTATGCGGTGCCGCACACGCTCAGTTTCTTTGCGTTCGTCCCGGTGCTCGGCGGCATCCTGGGCTTCCTGGCGTACTTCTGGGGGCTGGCGATCTACGTGAAGGGCACGTCCGTCAGTCATCAGTTGAGCATCGAGCGCGCGCTGCTCGCCGTGCTCTTGCCCGCGCTCGTCGCGCTGTTGGTGGCGGTTGTCGGCGCCACGGGCCTGGCGACGCTGATCGCGATCAGCATGTCCGGCGCAAGTTGAGGGCGATTCCAGACATCATGACTGAATTTCTCAAGCTTCGCACCGCTGAAGAGGCCTGGGCGATCTTCCGGGCTAACTTCGTGCCGGTCATCCAGGCCGAACGATGCCCGGTCGTGGACGCGTTCGACCGCGTCCTGGCGCAGGCTATCCACGCGCCGCACGACCTGCCCACGTTCGTCCGCAGCACGGTGGATGGGTATGCCGTGTGCGCCGCAGATACACATGGCGCATCGAATGGCTTGCCGGCCTATCTGGATGTGATCGCCGAAGTGCCGATGGGCGCTCAGGCCGAATGCACCCTCGGCCCCGGCCAGGCGGCGCTGGTGCATACCGGCGGCAACGTGCCCCCCGGCGCCGACGCCGTCGTCATGCTGGAGCAGACTCATCGCGCCGGCGAGCCTTTGGCCTCGGTCGCGCCATCGGCGCAATCGCCCGCATGGACGCCGTTCGCCATCGAGGTCTACCGGCCCACGGCCAGCGGCGAAAACTGCATTCAGATCGGTGAGGATGTGCGGGCAGGCGAGCTGATCCTGGCGGCCGGGCACACGCTGCGGCCGCAGGACATCGGCGGCCTGCTCGCCGTCGGCGTCGCCCAGGTGCAGGTGGCGCGGCGGCCGCGCGTGGGGATCGTCAGCCAGGGCGATGAAGTGGTGCCGCCCGATCAGGAGCCTGGCCCTGGACAGGTGCGCGACATCAACAGCTATACGCTGGCCGGGTTCGTGCAGCGGGCCGGCGGTCTCCCGCTCACCTACCCGATCGCGCCGGATCAACAAGAAGCGTTGGACGCCGCAGTCCGGCGCGCCTACGAAGACGCGGATCTGGTCGTCGTCACAGCGGGCAGCTCAGTCAGCTATCGCGACCTGACCGCGAATGCCATCAACCAGCTCGGACCGCCCGGCGTGTTGGTGCATGGCGTCGCGATCCGCCCCGGCAAACCGACGATTCTGGCGATGTGCAACGGCAAGCCGGTCTTTGGGCTGCCGGGCAACCCGGTCTCCTGCATCAACATCTTCCAGCGCTTCGTCACCCCGACCATCCGTCTGCTGCTCGGCGCGCCGGAAGAACCGGCGTCAACGATCCAGGCGCGGCTGGCGCGCAACATCCCCGCGGCCAGTGGCCGGGCCGACTATGTGCGTGTTCGTTTGGAGCAGCGCGGGCGCGAACCCTGGGCCGTGCCGGTCTTCGGGAAGTCGAACCTGATCTACACGTTGGTGCGGTCGAACGGGGTGGTCGAGGTGCCGCTGAACAGCAACGGCCTGCCGGCCGATTCGGTCGTGACAGTGCTGCTGGATCCCCGCTAGGCATCCTGAGTGATCGCAGGGCGCGGAAAACGGTGTGAGCCGAAAAGCTCACACCGTTATTTTGTGTCTGCAATCAAACGCGCCGGTCGGCCGGTTATTGGCTCTTGCGGTGATGCGCCAGCGTGCGTTCGACGATGTCGTCTTCGTCCTCGAAAACTTCCCAGGCGCGCGCCTTCTTGCGACGATCGCGGCGTTGCGTCCGCTTACCATCGTTCGCCTCTTGCAGCGCAAGCTCGAAGGGAGAGACGAAGCTGTCTTCCGACACGGGGAAGGCTTCTTGCGCCGGGACGGGCGCCGCAAAGGGCGCAGCGACCGCGACGACCGGCTGTGGCTCGGGCTTTGGCAACAGCTCTTTGATGCTCAGGTCAATACGTCCCCGGCGACGATCCAGGCCGACGACCTGCACCTGCAAGTCCTGGCCGACTTGGACCACGTCCTCCGGATTTTGGACGTACCCATGCCCCATCTCTTTGACGTGAAGCATCCCATCACGTCCCACGCCGATATCAATGAAGGCGCCGTAGCGTTCCAGGCGCGTCACCTTGCCCGGTACGATCATGCCTTCTTCGAGATCACGCATGGTCAGCGTGCCAGGTGCGATCATGCTCAAGCTGATGCGGTTTTTCTCCCGATCCAGCTCTTTGATCCACACCCTGATGCTGTCGCCTTGGTTGACAACGTCGGTTGCCTTCGCGACGCGGCCGGTGCCCATCTCCGAGACATGCACCAGACCATCGCGGCCCACGCCGATGTCCACAAAAGCGCCAAAATCAGTCACGCGCTTAACAACACCTTCCACCTCTTGACCCACAGCTAAGGTCTTGACAACCTTGCGAGGTGGAATGTTCAGAGCACTTTCTTCCTGCCCCACGACTTTTCTGCTCCTCCAGGATAAGCACTGAGCGACGTTCAGCCGCTAAGCGAGAATTATACCCACAAACAGGTCAATGTCAAAAACCACGCGCGCGGATTGCGATATGGCGCCAATCCCCTGATTTCGTCCTCACTCTCCCCGCAACATCCGCCAACTGATCTCATTGTGCCGCCGCGTCAGCGCCCCCATGTCCAGTCCCACGATTTCGCCATCCTTCACCCGCGCCCGGCCGTTGATCACGCTCAAATCCACCTTCGGCGGGGTGCAGAAGACGAGCGCGGCCAGTGGATCGTGCCGCGCGCCCGCGAAGTCGAGCCGTTCCAGCCGGTAGCCGATGAAATCTGCGGCCATGCCGGGCGCGAGGCTGCCGATGTCGGCGCGGCCCAGCACCGCCGCGCCGCCCAGCGTGGCGATCTCCAGCGTTTCCTGCGCGCCGAGCGCGGCCGGATTGCCCAGCGACCGGGCGCGCGAGACCTTCGAGGTTTCCGAAACCTCGAAGGTCTGGGCGGAAACGAATGTCGAACCCATCCGTTGCAAGAGCATCGCCTGCCGCGCCTCGGCCAGCAGATGGCTGCTGTCGTTGGAGGCCGAGCCGTCCACGCCCAGACCCACGCGCACGCCCGCGTCCCGCATGGCGCGGATCGGCGCGATGCCGGAGGCCAGGCGCATGTTGGAACTGGGGCAGTGCGCCACGCCGCAGCCGGTGGCTGCAAAGAGCGCGATCTCGTCGGCGTTCAGGCAGACGCAGTGCGCGTGCCACACGTCGGCGCCGATCCAGCCCAGCGAAGCCATGTAGTCCACCGGCTTCAGCCCGAACTTTTCCAGGCAGAACGCGTCCTCGTCCATCGTCTCGGCCAGATGGGTGTGCAGGCGGACGCCGTAGCTCCGGGCCAGCGCCGCGCTCTCCCGCATCAGGTCGCCGGTGACGCTGAACGGCGAGCACGGCGCCAGCGCCACGTGCGTCATGCCGAACCGTTCTCGCTGATGATATTGCTCGATGGCGCGCTGGCTGTCCTTCAGGATGAAAGCCTCATCCTCGACGCAGCTATCCGGCGGCAGCCCGCCCTGGCTCCGCCCCAGGCTCATGCTGCCGCGCGTGGCGGTGAAGCGGATGCCCAGTTCCACAGCCGCCTCGATCTCGTGCTCGATCTTGCAGCCGTTGGGGTAGATGTAGAGGTGATCGCTCGACGTGGTACAGCCGGAGAGCATCAACTCGGCCAGGCCGACTTTGGCCGACACGGTCACTGCTTCCGGCGTCAGCCGCGCCCAGATGGGATAGAGCGTCACTAACCAGTCGAACAGCACGCTATCCTGCGCGATGCAACGGGTCAGCGTTTGGTAGAGGTGATGGTGGGTATTGACCAGGCCGGGTAAGACGATCATGCCGCGGGCGTCAATGACCGTGTCGGCGGTCGGGGGCAGCTCGGCGGTCGGAGCGACCTGGACGATTTCGTTGTCGCGGACGAATAGTCCGCCGTCGGCGATTGTGCGCCGCTGCGCGTCCATCGTGACGAGAAGATCGGCATGTTTGAGAAGGAGGGTAGACATCGGTGTCTCCTTGATTGGGGTCAACAAATCCGCGGCAACTGCTCGCCGCTCAACATATCCACCACGCGCAGGCCGCCGATGCGGCTGCGCAGATAGACCTTGCGGGGGTGCTCGGCCACGACCTGGCCGATGACCGCAGCGTCCTGACCCAACGGATGGTCGCGCATGGCCGCCAGGACGTCTTCGGCCGCGTCCGCCGCGACGATGACCAGGCATTTGCCTTCGTTCGCGACGTAGAGCGGATCGAAGCCGAGGATTTCGCACGCGCCGCGCACTTCTTCCAGCACCGGGATGCGCGCCTCATCCAGCCGGATGCCGACGCGCGCGGATGCCGCAATCTCGTTCAGGCTGCTGGCGACGCCCCCGCGCGTGGGATCGCGCAAGACATGCACGGCCTCACCGCCGGCCGCCAGGATCGCCTCGACCAGCCCGTTCAACGCCACGGAGTCGCTCTCCACCGCGGTCTCGAAGGTCAGCCCCTCGCGCACCGACATGATGGCGATGCCGTGGCTGGCGATTGGCCCGTTGATCAGCACCACATCGCCGGGCCGGGCGCGGGATGGCGCGATCTGCACGCCCGCCGGGATGACGCCGACGCCGGCCGTATTGATGAAGATGCCATCCCCTTTGCCCCGCTCCACCACCTTCGTGTCGCCGGTGACGATGCGCACGCCCGCAGCCTGGGCCGCCGCGGCCATGGATTGCACGATGCGCCACAATTCGTCCATCGGCAACCCTTCCTCCAGGATGAAGCCCGCCGAAAGGTAGCGCGGCCGCGCCCCGCACATCGCCAGATCGTTGACCGTGCCATGCACCGCCAGCGAGCCGATGTCGCCCCCCGGAAAGAAGCGCGGGGAGATGACGTAGGAGTCGGTGGAAAAAGCGAGTCTCGTGTTGCGTATTGCGTATTGCGTATTTGGTTCAGCCAGGTCGAAATCCAACACTGCGCCGTCGTGGAGGGTTGCCAGTTCCGGGTTGGCAAAGGCCGGGACGAACATCCGCTCGACGAGCATCTGCGAGAGCTTGCCGCCGCCCCCGTGCGCCAGGGTGATCGTGGGGTAGTCGGAGATGGGGATGGGACATTGGAGAGAGAAGGTTGGGTTCATGTTGACCTGTCTATTTCGTATCGCGTAGTGCGTATTGCGTAACAGGGGCGGGCGAGCCTTCCGCCGCCTACGCACTACGAAATACGCACTACGCAATATATCCGCAGTTTACGCCCTGCCGTAGCTATAATACGCCGCACACGCGCCCTCGGACGAAACCATCGGCGCGCCGAGGGGGCGTTCCGGCGTGCATTGGCCGCCGAACGCACTGCATTCGTGTGGCTTCTTCAGCCCTTGCAAGATCTGACCGGCGATGCAGAGGGGTGATTCTTGCGCGGTGACGCCCCCCACGCCGAAACGTTGCTCCGCGTCGAACGCGGCGTACGCGGACCGCAACCGATAGCCGCTGCCGGGGATCGGGCCGATGCCGCGCCACTGCCGGTCGCTCACCTCGAACACTTCGGCGAGGAGCTTCTGGGCCGGCCGGTTGCCTTCGCGGGTGACGGCGCGCGTGTACTGGTTTTCCACGCCCCACCGGCCTTCCTCCAACGCCTTCACCGTCATGTAGATGCCCTGGAGCAGGTCGAGCGGCTCGAAACCGGTGACAATGATCGGCGTGCGATACTTCTCAGCAATCGGTTCGTATTCCCACGTGCCCATCACCGTGCAGACGTGCCCCGCGGCCAGGAAGCCCTGCACCTGGTTGCTGGGCGACCCCAGGATCGCCTCCATCGCGGGCGGCACCAAGACGTGCGAGCAGAGGATTGAAAAGTTGGTCAATCCAAGCTGCCGCGCCTGCCAGACGGCCATCGCGTTGCCGGGCGCGGTCGTCTCGAAGCCGACCGCGAAGAAGACCACCTGGCGGTCGGGATGCGTCTGGGCCAGCTTCACCGCGTCGAGCGGCGAGTAGACCATCCGCACGTCGCCGCCCTGCGCCTTCACGCTCAACAGATCGGTCTGCGAGCCGGGCACGCGTAACATATCACCGAACGAGGTGAAAATGACCTCTGGCCGGCGGGCGATGGCGATGGCGCGGTCAATCAGCTCCAGCGGGGTGACGCAGACCGGGCAGCCGGGGCCGTGTACCAGCGTCACCGCGGCCGGCAGCAGCCGGTCAATGCCCGATTTGATCAGCGTGTGCGTCTGCCCGCCGCAGATCTCCATGATGACCCACTCGCGCGTCACCAGCCGCTCGATGGCGTTCAGAAATTTACGGGCGTCGGCCTCGTGGCGATATTCATCTACGAAACGCATCGCGTCCCCTACCGCTCGACCTGGTTCAGGGCAGGCGCCAACTCATCACGCGTCATGTCTTCCAATTCGCCCATCTCTTTCAACAACGCAAACACTTCCATCGCCTCTGCCTCATCGAGCGTATTCAGCGCGAAGCCCGCGTGAACGATCACGTAATCGCCGATCTGCGCTTCGGGCACATAGGCCAGGCAGATCTCCTTCGCCACACCGCCGAAGCTGACCTTGCCCATCGTCATGCCGACGCTGTTCGGTTCGACAGTCAATATCTTGCCGGGTACACCCAGGCACATGTTTGCCTCCGTTGGTATACTGGTAGCTTGGTAAAGCAGTAACTTGGTGCATGACCGATCCCTTCACCAACACACCAATCTACCAATTTACCAATCTTTCTTCGTAATGCGCGATGATCCCGATAGCTGCGCCGCTGCAACCGCCACCTGCCCCAGGCTGATCCCGCCATCATTGGGCGGGACGTGACGGTGCAACAGAACCTCGAAACCGGCCCGCTGCAACCGATCCGCCGCGCGCTCGGTCAGCAGGCGATTCTGGAAACAGCCGCCGGTGAGCGCAACCCGCGCCGCGCCAACGTTCTGCGCCACCGCGACGATCGCCTCGGCCAGCGTGTTATGGAATCGCGCTGCTATGATACCCTGAGGAACGCCGCGCCGCAAGTCGGCCACTACCCCGACCACCAGTGGCCCCCAATCAAGGATTGATGAGTGATGAATGATGAGTGATGAATGACGCTTGACGCTTGACGTTTGACGTTTCACGTCTGACCCCTGACTCCTGACTCCTGACTCCTGCCACCCCATCTCATACGCGCCCATCTCTCGCGCATCGGCCGCGAACTCCAGCGCCATCGCGGCTTGCCCCTCGAAGCTGACTGCGCCGTGCAGCCCGATGAGCGCGGCGATGCCGTCGAACAGCCGGCCCGCGCTGGTGGTGATCGGCGCGTTCAGCCCTTTGGCGAGCATCTGCGCCAGCAGCGTGCGTTCGGCCGGACGCAAGTCGCGGATGGCTGGGAGATCGTCCATCTCCAACGCCGCGTCGCCGTACAACTCCCACAGCAGCGCCAGCGCCGCGCGCCGCGGCGCCT
>CAZYHE010000105.1:0-10336 GCA_964647225.1 uncultured Anaerolineales bacterium | reverse complement strand
GCCGTGATGGCGCACCTGGGCATCACGGCGGAAAACGTGGCGCAGAAGGCGTTGGGGATTCTGGGCAGGTAGTACTAATTCTATTGCGTAGTGCGTATTACGTATTGCGTAGTTGTGTGGGGAATCGTGTACAGCGCAGAAACGGAATATGCAACACGCACTACGCATTACGTCATTCGTTCCGATAGCAAGGAGGCTGCGGATGCAACAGATGTGGACCCCCTGGCGGATGGCATACATTCGACGTGAAAAACGTCCCGGTTGCATCTTTTGCGAGATGCTGGATGCCGCGGATGACGCCGCGCACCTGATCTTGCATCGGGGCGAGTTGGCCTTTCTGGTGCTGAACAAATATCCCTACAACAACGGTCACCTGATGGCCGTCCCCTATCGGCACGTGGACACGCTGGAAACGCTCACCGCCGAGGAGACGGCCAGCATGATGGCCCTGGTGACGCTCGGCATGAAGGCGTTGCGGCGCTGCGCTCAGCCGCACGGCTTCAACATCGGCGTCAACATCGGCAAGACGGCCGGCGCGGGGGTGCTCGATCATGTGCATACCCACATCGTGCCGCGTTGGGAGGGAGACGCCAACTTCATGCCCGTGATGGCCGAAGTGCGGCTGATCCCCCAGGATATCCACGAGACATACGCTGAACTGCGGGCGGCGGTGCGCGCCTTGCTCGAGGAGCAAGGCGCGTGACTCGCTGCGCATGAAGCCGAGAGCGTTGCGTCCTGATGAGTGAACCCACACCCTGGCCCGCCATCGCGGCCGCCCTCCTCCTCTGGCTGACCGCGGGCGTCTGCATCTATCTCTTTCTGCTCAATCGCTACCTGCTCCTGTTGACCGATGGCCTGAAGAAAACGCTTGTGCTCCGCGGGAGCATGTTCGCCATCGGCATCGCCGCGCTCCTCATCGGTTGGTGGGCGGCCGGCACGACGTGGCTGGCGGTTGGGGCGCCCATCGGCGTGCTCGCCGCCTTCGCCATCGGCGAGGCGCGGCGGATCATCATCCGCCGGCGCTGCATCGGCGCGCCGCCGGTCGAGACCGAAAACGCCGGCATCAGGCTGCGCGCGCCGATCACCACAATGGATCTGGCGGTCTACCGCTATGAACTTGCCGCCCCGCATTGGCACGGCCGCCGGCTCCGGGTCGCCCATGTCAGCGACCTGCATCTGAACGGCGACCTGCCGGCCGCGTACTACGAGCGGGTCATGGCGCGCGTCGCGCGCGCCGAACCCGACCTGCTCATCTTCACCGGCGACCTGGTGACCAAGGTCAAATACGCGGTGGACCTGCCCCAAATCCTGACGTTGGCCCGCGGGAAACTGGCGACACTGGCGGTCTTGGGCAATCACGACTATTGGACCGGTCCGCAGCAAGTGGCTGCCGCGGTCGAGTCATCCGGCGTGACCCTGCTCACCGATCGGTGCATCCGCCTCTCTGCGGACGGGCATGAATTACTCGTCTGCGGCTACGAGAAGCCGTGGTCGCGGGGGATGTGGCAGCCGCCGCAGGTTGCGCCGGGCGAGCTGGGTCTGATGCTGACGCACACACCCGACAACGTCTACCGCTTGAGCCGCCGGGGCTACGCGGCGATCTTCGCCGGGCACTATCATGCCGGGCAGGTGCGGCTGCCCTGGGTGGGGCCGATCATCACGCCGTCGCGCTACGGCCGGCGCTTTGACCACGGTCATTTTGTCGTGGATGGCACGCATCTCTTCATCACCGCCGGGGTCGGCTCGGCCGTGCCGCCCCGCCGCATCTATTGCCAACCGGACATCTTCTTCGTGGATATCGTGGCAACAGAAGAATGAACGATCGGGAGCGTCGTTCGTGTTACTGGCGATCCATCTCGATCGCGTCGAGTTGGACGATGTCCGGCTCATCGTCATAAATATCGAGCGCGTCATCTTCGGCGATGCGCTGATAACCCTTTGCGCCGACGACCACGCTGTAGACCTGCCCCCGCGTCAGCGGCGCATCCGACGTGAACCCCCCATTCGCATTCGTGATACCATATGATTGCACCGTGTCGGTCTTGCCCTTGCTGCGATCGGCGTCGAAATCCTCGACCGTTTTGCCGGGCCAGAGGAACGCAATCGCGGCGCCCTGGATCGGCCGGCGCGTGCTACGGTCTATGATGACGCCGGTGATCGTCACGCCCGCGCGGCGCTCCTCGTTTGACGGCTTCTGGGGCGTGTTCTTGAACTCGGCGGCGCCGATGATGAAGTAGCCATCTTGCGCGATCGTGTCATCCAGCAAGATTTGCAGGGTGTAGGCTCCGTCCGGCAGACCCTTCTTGCCCCGCAGGTAAAGATCGAGGACACCCGACGGGCCATATTTCCACTTGAGGTTGCTCTCGCCCGTCACCGTCTGGCCGCTCAGTTGCCAGGCGTATCCCCAGCGCATGCCATCCCGTATGTTTTGGTAGGGCACCGCGGCGTGGATCTCGGTGGTCGCGGTCGCAATGACGAGCGCCGGGTCGGTCACATCGTTGTCGCTGAACCCGGTCCCGAACACCAGCTCACCGATCAGCGCGCCCCGCGGCATCTCCTTCGGGTTGCCGAGCACCGCGCCCCCGGCATCACTGGTGCTCTCGCCGGCCTTCATCGCCCGCTTGATCAGCGCGACCGCGTTGTTGCTGGGGCGAACCAGATAGATCACGTTCCCCGATCTGTCCTGCAAGCGGGCCGTCGGAACCCCGATCAACTCGCCCTTGTCGTTGACCGCCGAGCCGCCGCTGTTGCCCTGGTTGATCAGGACATCGGTCTTGATCCAGTCGGTGGCCCCATCCGCGTCCACATCCACAAAACCGGCGATGCGCCCCTCGGTGGCAGTCACGGTATCCCCGCCGATGCCCGGATAACCGATGACGATCACCTCATCCAGCGCCTCGATCAGATCGGAATCGCCCAGGGCGAGGGAAACGATCGGGAGCACCTTGGGCAGCGGCTGTTTGCTGTTTACGTAGCTGACGATCTTCAGCACGGCCAGATCCAGGTCGGGATCGGCGGCGAGCACCCGCGCAACATATGTAGGAACCGGCAACTGGCGCGCATCGTTGGTCACCGCGACGATCGAAGTCCCCTGGCGGTTGAAGAGATCGCCCGGTTTAAGCCCGGCGCGATCAAGCTCCCGATCCCGCTCGCCGTCCGTGGCATACCCCACGCAGTGGAAGTTGGTCAGGATGTAGCCTTCCTGGCTCAGCGCGGTGCCCGAACACAAACTCCCGGCATCCTTGCTGAACTCGAAGGGGGTCATCAGCTTCACCGACGCGCGCAAGAGTCCCTGCCGGGTGTCCTTGCTCATGGCCGCGCTCGGCTGGCTGCCGGCGGCGCCGAACAGGATCAGAAGCAACCCAAGAAGCAGCGCAGGAGCGGTTTTTACAAGTCTCACGGTCATCCTCTACTTTACGTCGAACGAAGCCAGGATCTTCTCCAAACGGATCAATTCCTGCGGATAGATATCGGCGTCGGCTTCAAATGTCAATACAGTGATGGTATCACCTTGCTGCACCAGGATATCACGCGCGCGCACGACGGACGGGATGCTGCCGGCGGCCGCGCCCATCGCCGGCTCGGGCACATATGCGTAATCTATCGCGATGGCCGGCCGGCCGCGCACCTCCGCCTGCACGATTTGCAGCACACTATAGACCAGGATCGTCTGACCCTGGCGCGTGCTCCACGATAGCGCGACATCGCCGAGGGAACTGGCCGCCCGGCCCAATTCTCCGAGCGGAATCCGCCGCACCCGCACGCTCGTCGGGAACTGGATCGAAGAAGCCGGGTCAATGACGTGAAAGACCTGAAAGTCCTCTTCATCTGCAAGCAGATTCCAGTTCGCCGGGTAGGCCAGCGAGACACCGTCCTGGTTGAAACTCACCGTGCGGTTCTCCACCTGGCCGCGCACAATCAGCCCGGCGCCCAACATCAGGAACAGGGTGAGCCAGACCAGCCACTCACCGGCGTTGACCCGCTCGGTGCGAGATGGCGTTCTGCGAAGGGCGGTTGCTGTCATCATTCTCTCCTGACTGCGCGGCCCGCGTTGGCTCGGTCAGTCCCACAGGGATGCTTCGCAAAGACCGGCCAAAGCAGGAGGCAGGCACTAACCCGCTCGGCTCGTGAGCGCTTCGTAATTGCTGCGCCGCATGAACGCAAAGAGGAGCATGAACGTCACCCCCGCAATCGCCGCGGCCAACACCATCC
This sequence comes from uncultured Anaerolineales bacterium, assembly GCA_964647225.1. Classification (GTDB taxonomy): domain Bacteria; phylum Chloroflexota; class Anaerolineae; order CG2-30-64-16; family CG2-30-64-16; genus CAZYHE01. The sequence goes on along the minus strand of CAZYHE010000105.1, from coordinate 6,124 downwards.
CCCGGATGGGGGTCGCTTGCAGACCTGCGCGTGACACGGCACCCAGCGCGACCGTCACCAACCCATTGAGCACGGAAGTTGCCAGCACGCCGAGGGGCAGCCAGAAGGGGCCGCGCGCCGCGAACTTGGCCTGGCCGAGGAAATACCCCAGGACGCCGCCGAAACTGGCGTAGGCCAAAGCCATCACGGCCACCCGCAGCGCGCCGACGCCCAGATCCACCCCGCCGTGACTGACGATGTAGCTGATGTTGAGCATCGTCGCATAGCCCAAGCCGGCCGCCGCGCCGTAGATGATGCCATCCACCGGCTCATCGAACTCGTCGCTGCGAAACACGGTGTAGCGCACCGCCGCGTAGATCAAAAACGCCTGCAACGCCCCGACGATCAAGATATCCGCGGCGATCTTGGTCCAAAGACTGAAGTCGGCCCAGGTGTTGACCCGGAACAACCCACCGATGAGCGGCTGGCCGATCGTGCTCGCCAGGACTGCGCCCAACACAAAGACGCCCAACACGAGGCGCTTCGGCTCCGGCTCCAGGCGATCTTGCCGATAGAACACCACCAGCCAGATTCCCGCGGGCACCGCGGCGAGGATCAGGCCCGCCACGACGAGCGCCGTGCCCTGCAACACCACGGCGCCGGCCGATGTCAACAGCGAGATCACCCCAACGAAAACGAACAGCCCGGCGATCAGGCCGAGCGTTGCGCGCCACGCGCCGCTGTGGCCTTGAACCACGCGGCGGTAATGTTTCTCGCAGTACCCCCGGCCGCCGAGCATCCGGCCAACGCCTTTGATCGGCTCATTGCAGACCACGCAGAATTCGCCGATTTCAGCGACTGCGGCTTCGCCGGCGATGGGTTGGGCGATGGGGGCGCCGGATCGGCGGCGCGCCAGCTCGCGCAACTGCATCCGCGCGCGGCGACCGTTGTCGGGCAACGATTGGTCGGCAGCGAGCGCTTGATTCAGCAGCTTCTCCGCCTCGTCATAGGCTTCCTTTTGGATCAGGATGCCCGCCAGGTTCGACGCCGCAAGCGCATCATGCGGATTGTTCGCCAACTCCGCGCGCAATCGCTGCTCACGCGCATCTCGCAGGCTGCTGCCGGTCAGCGCCGTCCCCAGGTCGAAGATCACGTCGAACATTACGTCTTTGACATCTTCGGGCTTGTAGAACTCGGCCCGGTGCCGCACGACGCAATGCGAGCGCGGCACGATCATGTCCAGCTCGCGGGCGATCTGCATCCGCAGGTCGGCCCGGCTGAATTCCTGCGGGGGATGTAGCTCGACCGTCTCTCCGCCATCCACCACGACGTTCAGGAGTTGCTCCTGCTGATCCCAACGCAGCGCTTGCAACAACAGAGGCTCACTGCCCAGGTTCTTCACCTGAAGCATTCCCGCCTGCACCTTGACCTGGACCCGCTCGGTCTGCGTATCCTGATCGAGCCGCATCGGCAGGATTTGCGTCTGGGGATACTGCACGTCCAGGAACTCGATGAAATCCGCCGAGTAATCCTTGAAGACGCCGACATGCTCGTGAATCTCATCGCCCTCGGTGATCTCGAACACTACGCGGTGGCCGATGTACTTCTCGAGCAGGGGATCCGCCTGCCGGCCGATCTCACCGATGTATTTGCCGCCCAACTTGTTCAGCATGACATCGGTGCGGTCGGCCAGGTAACGGCTGCCGGCCTTCTGGAACTGCCCCAGCAGCAAAGTAATCACTTCCTGCAATGAATCGGTCGCCGTGCTGAGGAAGTTGCGCGTGCTGCGGGCCAGCCGGCGGAGGAAATTGGGATGAAATGAACGGCGGATGTCGCGATCACGCTTCCGCCGGCCCCACGCCGACAGCTTGTCCGCGTAGCGGTAGATCGCCTGCACCCCCTGGTATTCGGAGGCATAGAGGACATAGCTGGACTCGATGTGTTTCTCGTCTTGCATCGCGTCCGCGTATGATAGCTCCATGCCGGTAGCTTCCAGGCTCAAGATGCCCCAAATCAGCTTGTCGTTCGTCCGCTCGATCGTCACATGGAAGCCGACGAAATCCTTGAGACAGCGATCTCTGAACCGGGAACGCATGTAGGCGCCCAACAGCGTCACCAGGAAGATCAGTCCGATCGTGATGAAAAGCGACCAGTTGACTTGCATGGATTATTCCGTCCCTAATCTCCTACTACTCCGGCCACTCGACGGCGGACTCAACGATCACGCCCGGTTCGGCGGCGTTCTCCAGCAAGGTCAGCGCCTCGCGGATCACCGCCATCTGGGTGTCGCCCTGCCCGGCCGGGCCGAGGGGCGCCCCATAGGAAAACCGCACGAACAACGACCGGGGCGGCTTGATGTTGTCGGCGATATCTCGACTCATCACGACGCACACCGTCGGGATGCCGTGTTCTTCGATGGCCCTGGCGATCAGTCCAACGGACTGCTGGCAGAGCGGTCAGCACGGTGTGAGGAACGCCGCATCCACTGCGTCAGCTTTCAGCCGCCGTGCCACAACCGGCGCGGTCTCGCTGACCAACTGCCGGGTCTGTGGCAGGTAGCCCATGAAGCTGTACGTCCACGGGTAAAGCCGCCCGATCGTGCCCGCCGCCACAAGCTGATTGAAGTGCGCCAGCGGCAGCGCCACGTTGATGTCAGCCGCCAGGTGTTGGTGGTTGTAATGGGTATGCGCGATCCGCAGCCGGTCGGGCGGCGTGTCAATGTGGATCTCGCGAAACGACGCGTCGCCCAGGTCGTGCCAGGCGTCGAACGGAAGCTGTGAATCGGCGCGGTAGAGGCCGCACGTTGTCACCAGGGCGATCGTGCTTTGCGCCAGCGGCCGGGCCAGCGGCGCCCACGGCGCAGCTTCATAGACGATCCACTCGAAGTGCGGATCCCATCGCCGCCGCACGCTCGTCTGCACCGATTCGAGTTTACTGGTCAGCATCTTAGCGGCTCACGCGGCCGGCCGGGCCGACGGCTTCTGGAACTGCCGGGCCTGGGCGAACTGCGCTTCAAGCTCGGCGCGACGCTCGGCGGCGGCGCGACGGCCCTCTTCAGCCACCATCTCGATGCGCTCGCGGATCATCGCTTGCAGGTCATTGCCCGGCTGGGGCGCCATCAGCGCCGCGGCCGCCGCGCCCACCACGGCGCCCAAAACGAAACCACCCAAAAAGTTCAGTGCCTTGTCCATGATATCCTCCCCTTTGCTGATGAGATAGACGATCACCGTCCCGGCGCAAGTATAGCACAACACGGGATCAAAAGCGAATGTGCTTTTGAATAAACGCCTATTGCCCGGTCTCCACCGGTAGGCCGGCGTCAACCCAGGCCGCGATCCCGCCCTTTACCGCTGCAACATCCTGAAAACCCAGACCGATCAAAATCTGCGCCGCACGGGCGCTGGTTGCTTCGTCCGGTCAGGCGCAGAGCGTGACGATGGACTTCTTCGGGTCAAGTTTCTGCGCCAGCATCGGGATATCGGCAAGCTGGACGGCCTGCGCGCCGGGGAGATGGCCGCCTGCGAAAGCCTCCACCGAGCGCACCTCCCACACCAGGGGCGGGTTGGCGCCGCGTAGCTTGGTGTGCAAATCTTGCACGCTGATCCGCTTCACTTGGGCGATCGTCGGCGTGGGGCCGGCCGGGGCTTGTGCCGCGCTCCCCTGCCCCTGGCTCAACTGCGACACACCCAGCGCGATCAGTGTCAAGCTGACGAGCACCAGCGCCCCGATAATCAGGGTATTACGGTTCATAACAACTCCTTTTCGGAGGGAATTGGTTTCCCAGGATTAGGAAAAGTATACCACAGCCGGTTGACACGATAAGAGGGTGCGATTACACTTGATCCACGCCGAAATCACCGGTGTGATCGTCACAACCGATCCGGCAAAAGGAGCTTTGCACATGGACCCCCTGACCTCATGGGCCTTCGATCTGATCCGGGCGTTCCAAAGCCTGGGCGCGTGGCTGACGCCCCTCATGCTCTTCTTCACCTCCCTCGGTACCGAAGAGTTCTTCTTGCTGGCGATGCCGCTGGTCTTCTGGTGCATCAATCGCCGCCTCGGCATCGAGCTTTCGGTGTTGCTGCTGGCCTCGGCCGGGGTGAACGAGTGGGTCAAAGGCCTCTGCAAGCTCCCGCGGCCATTTTGGCTGGAGTCGCAGGTGGCGCTCAGCACCGAGACCTCTTTTGGCCTGCCCAGCGGCCACGCGCAGCACGCGCTCACCATCTGGGGCTACCTGGCCGCCATCCTGCGCAGCCCGTGGCGGTGGTTATCTGTGGCGCTGCTCCTGCTGATCGCCCTTTCCCGGCTCTACCTCGGCATGCACTTCCCGTGGGACACCCTGACCGGCTGGCTGCTGGGGCTGCTCGTGCTCGGCGGGTTCTTCTGGCTGCGGCCGCGAGTGACGCCCACCCTGCGAAGTTGGCCGCTGCGCACGCACATCGCGGCCGCCTTCATCGCGGCGACCGCGGTCCTGATCCTCTACCTGCTGGCCGCGGCCATCCCAACCGGCGATCCGGCGCGTTACGGCGTCTTTTTCAGCGTCGCGCTTGCCAGCGTGTACGACGCGGCCGGCACGGTCGTCGGGATGATCCTGGGCATCTGGATCGGCTTCGCCGCCGAAGCGCGGTTCGTGCGCTTCAGCCCGGCCGGCCCGCTCTGGCGTCGCGGCCTGCGGCTGGTGATCGGCGTCATCGGTCTGCTGGCCTTGCGCTTCGGCCTGAAAGCGCTCTTCCCCGCCGACCCGCTGGCGATCAACCTGGCCTTCCGCACGCTGCGCTACGCGCTGATGATGCTGTGGGTGGCCGTCGGGTGGCCGTGGCTTTTCGTGCGCTTGGGGCTGGCGCAACGCACGGACGATCCAGCGTAACACAATCCGCCGGATCGTGGTTGCCAGGAATCCTCACAAGCGGCTCGGGCCGGTGCCCGGAACGGCGGGGCATTCCGCGTAGCGTCCGACCGTGCCTGCCATAGCCTGGCAGGATGTTCGTAGTGGGCACTTCAGTGCGCTGAAGCGCCCACTACGAACGATCTTCAGAGCAGATTCGCGTCCCGAATGCGCGCCAGCGTCGCCGCGATGACCGGCCGGTGCGCGGGCTGCACGATCGGCGCGAACAACGTCGCGGTCTCCCGATAGAGGCGCAGGCCGGCCGCGGCACGTTCCAGGGGCGCGGCCACCTCGAACCCGGCCGCCTGCCGAAATGCGGCCGCCCACGCCGAGGTCGCGCCCACCGCCTCCTGCACCTGCCGGAAATAGACGTTTTCCGTGCGGATCAACACCCCGCGCTGGACAGCCATCGCGCGCGCCAGGCCGAGCGTCAGCCCCCACGTCCCGTAAAGCGCCAACGTCTCGTCGCCGCCGGCCAGCCCGGCCAGCACCTTGTGCGCCTCCTCGGCCAGCCCCATCAACTCGTAACTCGCATACGCGTCCGCGGCCCCCTGCAACGGTTCCCAGCGAAAAGCGCGGGCTTCGTCCAGAAGCGCGGCCAGCGCGCCATCGCGGTCGAGCAGGAGCCGCGCCTGGCGCAGCCCCGGCACGGCCCAGATCGCGGTTTCGGGCCGCGCCAGCTCGCTCCGCTTGCCCGCGACCGTGGCGCAAGACAGGCTGACCAGCCAACCCTCGCGCCAGGCCAACGTGTAGCGCGCCTCGTCTCCTTCGGGCAGGGCCGTGACGTAGCGCACGAGATCCACGTCGCTGAATTCCGTCGCATCCCCGCGGGCATGGCTGCCGGTCAGCAGCACGCCGGTCGTCTCCGCGGTGGTGAATTCGGCGAGCAGGCGCGCCAGGAAGGGGTCTGTGATGAGGGGTGGGTGCGACATCGTCCGATCCTCGCAGGTGTTGGGCATGGTCAGATTATAAAACGGGTGATGGGGTAGCGGCAAAACCGCGCCACTTGTGCCGGGCTGAACGTTGGCATCGGGCGCGGCCGGTGGTATACTCTGCCCGTGACCAATGTATGATTGCCCCGTATCGCACTGCGAGAACCAGGGAGGCTGCGATGAACGACCAGAACACCCACGAAAAACACTACGACCTTTACATCGGCGGGGAGTGGCGGGCCGGCCGCGCCGAACAATATGCGCCGGCGGTGAACCCCGCGACCGGCGCGACGCTGGCCCACGTCGCCCGCGCCGATGCCGATGACAC
>CAZYHE010000104.1:0-10392 GCA_964647225.1 uncultured Anaerolineales bacterium | reverse complement strand
TCCAGGTTGATCTCGACCGCGCCGTCGCTTTTACGCGGCCGTGGTTTGGTGGCCGGTTTCGGCTTACTGGAACTGGCTGGCTTCGGTTTGGGCTTGGCCGTCGTCGCGGTGGCCGGCTTTGGTTTGGGTTTGGCCGCCGCGGTGGTTGGTTTTGGCTTCGGTTTGGCCGCGGATGTGCCAGCGGACGGCTTGGGTTTGGCGGCGGGTTTGGGCTTCGGCTTGGGCTTCGCCGCCGGCTTCGATCCGGGGAGGTTGAGCAGTTTTGCCAGCGCCGGCAGGAGCTTCTGCAACACCCGGAGCGCGCTGCTCAAATCCAGGCCGGTCGTCTTCGTCAGCTCTTCCGGCAGCCCGCTGGACTTGAGCGCGACCTCGTCCAGTTCTGCGCCGCTGCGCGCCTGATCCAGCAGCGCGGCCAGGTCGGCCCCACCCGATTTCGTCGTTCCCTGGCCCGCCATCTGCCCGACCAGCAGCGCGACCACGGCCTGCACGATGGCCGGCGTCACCTGCGCTTCTTCGGCCAGGCCACTCACGTCGTTGCCGCCTCCGCCGGAACCGCCGCCCAGCAACGCCGCCAGCGCCCCGCCGAGGGGATCGCTGCTGCCGGTTTGCGCGCCCAGCAGTCTGGCCAACAAATTACCGAGCGGTGCATCATCCTGCCCGCCCTGCGGCTTGCCCGCGCCGCCCGCTAACGCCTGCAAAAGCTCATCCATGCGCATACCCTCCGCTCATGAGATTTACCAATTCGTCAATGACCCATCTTCGCGCTGCAAGTGCGGCAGTTCGTGCATCTGGAAGGGGCGCCGCCGCGCGGCCTCCCGGTCGAACTCGATCCCCAGACCTGGCCCGGTGGTCGGCAGCAGATAGCCGTCCGCCCAGGCGAAGGGGGGCGAGAAGATGTCGGGCACGACGGGCGCGGGCGGGGCGTCGCCCCGGCTACCCCACTCCTGCACGCCGAAGTTCGGCGTCGCCAGGTTCAGGTGCAGGCACGCCGCGGTCGAGATCGGGCCGAGCGGGTTGTGCGTCGCCAGCTTGATGGTGTGCGTCTCGCACCAGCCCGCGATCTTGCGCGCCTCGGTGAACCCGCCTGCGATGCACAGGTCAATGCGCGCGTAGTCAATCCACTCTTCTTCGATCAGTTGCCGGAACTCCCATTTCGAGCTGAACTGTTCCCCGGCCGCCAGCGGCACGGCCGTGCGCGTGCGCAGCGTCTTGAACGAGTCGGGGTTCTCGGAGCGCAGCGGGTCCTCGACGAAGAAGGGGTGCAGCGGCTCCAACTCGCGGCAGAGGGTGACGGCGTCGGGCAGGTCGAGCCGGGTATGTACATCCAGGACGATCTCCATCTCGTCGCCGAGCGTCTCGCGCACGGCCTGGACCTGTTCCACGGCCAGCCGCACCGACCGCCGCGGCTCCAGGATATTGCCGGCCTGGGGGAGGCCCCAGCGGACGAACTTCCAGCCTGCCGCTTGGGTCTTCAGGCACGACTCGACCAGCCGCGGGATCGTCGTCGTGTCCGGGTTGTGCGGGTAGATCACCACCTTGTCGCGCACCTTGCCGCCCAGCAGATCGTAGACCGGCACGCCGAGCGCCTTGCCCTTGATGTCCCAGAGCGCGATGTCAATCGCCGAGATCGCAGCCGACAGGACCCGCTCGGCCGGGAAGAAGCCGCCGCGGAAGAGCAGTTGCCAGATGCGCTCCGTCTCCATGGGGTTCTGGCCGATCACCAGCGGCTTGAAGTGTTCGAGCGCGGCGACCACCGCCAGCTCGCGGCCGGTCAGCCCGGCCTCCCCGACGCCAGAGATCCCCGCGTCGGTATCCACGGCGACAAAGAGGAAGTTGCGCGCGCCGTTCCAGACCGGGAACGCCTCGAAATTTGTGATTTTCATGGCACCTCCCGAAACCCCAAAGGTACATCCTCAATCAGTGTAGTCCAATCAAGCGGAGCGTCCTGAGCGGAGTGGCGAGGCAGTTTTCGCCACGTAGTCGAAGGAGGCGGAGCGCCCCTTACCGAGACCGCCTCCTTCGACTACGGGCCGCGAACGACTGCGGCCCTCCGCTCAGGATGCTCGCAGCTAATCTTGGGCACACCTGATTCAAAACGTCTCGTGCATATACGGCAGCAGCGGCGGGAAGAGCGCCCGCAGGGCCACCTGCGTCCCTGCCGGGAGTTGCCCCCAGCCGCGCACCGCGAAATCGGCCGGATCGTGCGTGCCGAAGACCAGCCCGGTCAACCCCTGGATCGTCAGCTCGCACTCGGCGTCGCCGGCGCGGGTCACTTCGAGCCGTCCATCCGCCGCGGCGAAGCGCCACGCGCCGGTGTTCCACGGGCAGAGCGGGTCGGTGATGTGCGCGGTGATGGACAGCCCACCGGCGCCCTCGCCCGCCGGCAGCCCATCGAGCGCCGCCACATCCACCACGCGCGCCATCGGCGCGCCGCCGCTGAATTCGACGGTCGCCCGCAGATCGGGCCACCAGGTTTCGGGCCGCTCGGCCGGCGGCAGGCGGATTTCGGCCTGCCCGGCCTGATCGGTGTGGCGGGCGATCCATTGCAGGAGCAGATAACGCCCCGCGCTGGTGCTGTAGTAGAAGCGATTGGCCTTCAGGGTCATGCCCGACCCAGCCTCGTTGCGGAGATTGTAAGTCATCGCGCCGATCGTCTCGCCGCCGGCTTGCGCCAACGCCACCCACACGTCGTTGCGTTGGATCGCCGCCTCTTTCTCCGGGAGGTCGAAGACCGCCATGCCATGCGTCCGGTCGCGCAACTGGATCGCATAAGCGCGGAAGGCATCGTAGCCATCGGCGGCGGTGAGAAGCTCGACGTGGCCGGGGAGGTCGTGGCGGAGGAGCGAGGCCAGCGCAGCCGGCGTCAGTTTCGCCAGGTGCGGCCGTGGGAAGGTGACATAACCGAGCCGCTCGTAGAACGACTCGCGGAAGGGGTAGAGGCCGGAGAGCGGCTGGCCCGCGGCGCGGGTGACAGCCAGCGTCTCGGCCAGCGTGCGGCGCACGTAGCCCTGGCGGCGGGCCGCCGGGTGGCTGGCGATCCCCCAGATGGCGCTCGCCCCGAACAGCCGGCCGCGGACGTTTTGCGTCATGGCTGTGGAACCGACCACGGCGACCGCGCGTTCATCCTCGAAGGCCGCGACCACCGTGGCCCCGCGGCGGAGTTGGGCCAGCGCCATGAACTCCGCCTTGTCGCGCAGCGGCGGCGAGGGGCTGAACGCATAGGAGGTGAGCGGGTACATGATTTCGGGCGCTTCCGCGTCCGAGAGTTGGCGGATGGTGATGTTTGGCATCGGTGTCTGTTCCCGTGATGAATTCTACCCGGCGATCAGCGCGTTCCAGGACGCTGTGCCGTGCAGGCTGCGGAGATACTCTGATTCGCGGATGCGTGTGATCTCTACGCCGGCCGCGACCGCCCGTTGCGCATAGCTCAGCGCGGCGTCCGGCTCGCCGGCCATCGCGGCGGCGCACGCGGCCGGGAGGAAGGCCCAGGTCAGCGCGCCGTTGGCGGCCAGCGCCCGGCGGAACCACGCCAACGCCGCGCCGTATTCTCCCCGGCGAAGGCGGACATTGCCGTTGACTGCCAGGTTCGCGGCCGGGTCGAACCAGGCGAAGTAGACCGGATAGTCAGCGCGCTTTTCGAGACCCGCCCGCAGCGCCGTCGCCCCGGAAGGGCGGTTGCTCGCCCAGCAGTGCCAGCCGATGCGACCGATTCCGCGCATCTGGCCGCACTCGATGAACGCCGCGGTCATGAGGGTGGCGAGGCCGCGGCGCTGATACCTAGCGTCGGTGGCGATCCCGATCTCGCAGCGACGGCCGGAGTTGAACTCGGACACGCACCAGCCGACGATCTCGTCGTCATGCACCAGGCAGACCCCGAACCGCTTGCTGAGGAAATCTTCGACCGTGCCGCCCTCCGACTGCACCTCTTCGATCAGGTCGTCCACCTGCCCCAGGCTGCGGTCGGCCAACAGCCGTTCATCCACATCACGCACGGCGAACCCGGCGGGCAACCGGTCGCGCCAACCGGCCCCCGGCGCCGCGCCGGTCAGTGCAGCGTCCCACTCGTAGTAGTGGCGCGTATCCCGGATCGGGTGTTTGTCCGCCAGGATCAGGCCGATCTGCGCGTCCCGGTCAGGGGCCGCGGGGTAGATCTCGAATTCGGTCTGCCCGGCGGCCTGCGCGTGCGGGAAAATCTCGTCGGCGAAGAGCCGCTGCAAGGCTGAGTTGAAATGCGCCAGGGATGGATCGCCGGCCAGGTGAAAGCGATGCCCCGTCCACGCCAATGCTGCGCGGGGCCGGCGCGGGTCATCCACGACCACCTCGCCGGGGACATCGCCCGCCAGGACCGCCTGCGCGGCCAGATGTTCGTCGAGATCGGCAAAGATCGGCGCGGCGCGACTGAATTCGGCCGGCGCGAGACGTGTGCCGGGGCGCTCCTGCATGGTCGCCCCCGCAGGGAAGGCCGGCGCGTCCATCGCCTCTCTCATGCGTCCGGGACCAATCTCAGGGCGTTGCCTGAATAGAGCTTGCCGCGGACTTCTTCCGGCAGGTCGAGCGAATCCAGAAACTCCTGCATCCGGCCGTCGAAGTAGTCGCGGGCGAAGAGCAGCCGATCCTGGAATTCCAGCAGGAACTCGCGGGCGAAGCCGGGATCGCGGGAGAGCGCGGTGAGCGCGGAGCCGGCCGACAGGTCGGCGTAGAGATTGGGATAGGCGCGCAGCATGGCCGGGACCTTGCCGCCCGCCAGCACCGGGCCGGTCGGATAGCTCGCTTTGTCGAACTGGTCGTCGCCGGAGATGTGCGCCCAGAAGCCCGGCGCGTGGCCGATGAAGGTCGTTTCCGGGCAGGCGCGCACCGCCCGCTCGAACGGCTCGATGCCGCCGCCGTACCACCAGTTGGGCCGCGGATATTTCCGGCCGGTGTCGAACTCGTAGTCGAGATGCACTGTCACCGGCAGCCCCTTCTGCCCGCAAAAGCGGAAGACGCGCAGCGCGTCGGGGTTGTCGTACATCATCCGCAGCTTCAGCTCGCCATAGAGTTGGACGCCGTAGATCGCCATCGCGGCTTCCAGGCGATCCACGGTATCGGGCCGCCGCGGGTCGGGCGCGTAGCCGAGCACGAACTTGTCGGGCGCGGCTTGCTTGTAGGCCAGGCAGCGCTCGAAGGGGATCGGGTAGCCGCGGTAGTCACCGGGCATCACGTTGTTGTATTGCGGGTCGTACTCGTCGGCCGGGCATTCCCACGAGAAGAGCCAGGTCCGCGCGATGCCGTAGTGCGCCATGTTCTGCAGGAAGCGCGCCAAGTCGTGCCCGTGCCAGTCCGGGTGGTTGTGGGCGTCAATGATGAGCATGAGGTTGTCTTCCTTCTGCTGAGTGGGAGTTGTAGCGCCGGATGCCATCCGGCGCTACAACTCGGCCATTCTCACGCCAGGTGCAGCCGCATCACGTCCTGTCCGTAGGCCATGTCCATCGTCTCGGCCGGATACTCGGCCGCGCCGAAAATGCTTTCGTGGTGCGCGAAGCCGGTGATCGGCTCCTCCACGCCGTTGCGGCGCAGCGGCCCGGTCCAGTCGAACTCCAGCCGTTCGCTGCGGATGGTCGGCCACGTCACGTGCAGCCCCTCGATGACCGGCGGGTGCGCCAGGACGCGCCGGCGGAAGTTCTCGAAGCTGGTGTCGCTGTCGCGCGCCCCCAGTTGGCACAGCCAGACGTTGCGCAGCCCTTCCGAGCGTAACTCGCGCTGCGCATCTGGCCCGCGGCGCATCAGCGTCAGCCCGCCTGACGCGTAGAGCGCCAGGTAGGCGTCGCCCGCGCGGGCGAAGGCCCAGCCGTCCACCAGCACATGCTCGTCGAACGCATAGATCGGGAAGTAGGCGTGCGTGAAGCCCAGCCAATCGTCATCGGGCAGATTGTAGAGCGCGATCAGCGCATCCTTCCACTGCGCCACGCGGGGCAGCCGGCCATTGCCGACCCACCACCCGGTGTCGCGACTATCCGACTGGCTGAAGCTCGCCGGGTGGGTGGTGTAGATCAGCGCCTCTGGGCTGAGGGTCGCCTGCCACACCTGCTCGCGCTGCCCAGGCTCGCCCGGCCGGTAGTCCTGCGCCGAGCTGAGCACGAAGTCCGCGGTGCGATAGGTGACGGTGTTCACTTCGGGGATTCCACCGGCGCCGGCCTGGCGTTCGCGCGCCCACACTGCGGTCTCCGTGTCGGTCGCGATCGCATGGATGATGGACGGTAGCTCGTAGCTCTGCCCCGCCAACATCAGGCTGATCCCGGCGATGAGGCCGCCCTGCTGGCCGCCCATCCCCCACAGCAGCCGGCCGATGGCCGCTTCGGGCGCAAAGCGTCCGCTGCGCAGCGTGGCCGGGTCGGAGCGGCCGCGGCTGCCGGCGAAGACGCCGCGGAAGGAGTGAATCGCAATGCCGAAGAGGACTTTGTCCAGCAGCACGGCCGCGCGATCCACAAGCTCTTCCGACTTGGCGAGATCCACCAGATGCGCCAGCGCGGCGACGATGAGATCGGTTTGCGAGTTCCAGACGCCGAAGCCGGTGTGTGCGCGTGCTTGCAGCCATTCGGTCGCCAGGTTTTCGCCGCGATTGCATTCCTGGCGGCCCGTGGTGTCCGAAGCGCCGAAACGCCGCCGCGAAAATAGCTCGCCGGCGATGATCTGGCATGTGTAGAGGAGGATCTGATCCGCCTCCGCGCGGGGCGCGGCGGGGCGCGTCGCACCGCTGTAGTCGAAGCCCAGGAGCGCCGCGTCGAGTTCTTCCAGGAGATCGGCCGGGAATTTCTCGTGGCTCGCCATCCGCTGCCGCATGCTGACCAGGCCGAGCAGGTCGGGCAGGCACTGCGCCTCTTGCCGAACGACGCGACCGATGGCCGCGCGGATGATCTTCGGGTCCACGGTGCCCCACCAATCGGCCGCCATCTGCGCCAGTTCCCCGAACACGCCGCCGCTGCGGGACGCCTCGCGGAGTAGTTCGTTCAGGCGTTGGTCGTAGGCCGGATCAGGCGTCTGGACGAAGTTGCGATTGGCGACCCAGAAGCGATGGCTGCGTTGGGCGCGCAGGCCCGCCTCGTAGTATTGCGTGTGCGGCGGCATGACCAGGGCTTGCATCAGGCCGGCCGGCAGTTGCACGGCGGCCACGCCGGAGATCTCGCTCCCCGCGCGCACCGAGCCGAACGACTCGCCGTAGATCCAGCCGTCGGGGGTCTGCATCCGCAGCACCGATTCGAACGCGCCCGACAGGTCTTCGGGGCCGATCAGGTGGGGCGTGTCGTCCGGGGTGAGGACTGCACGATCCACATAGGTGGCGTCATAGGCGTGCTCGATCGCCAGGCGTTCTTTGGGGTCGATCGCCAGGGTCGGCACTTTGGCTTTGACTGACTTGGCGGGTGCGCCTTCGACGCGCAGCGCAAACGCCAGGGCCGCATCGCCGACCGCGATCTGATCCAGCCGGATCAACAGCAGGTTGTCGCGCGCCCGGAGGGCCACCGTCGCGGCAAAGCTGCGCGGGGTCTGCTCGGCCAGCTCGACCACACCGGCCGCGGCCTCGGGAAAGCCGACCTGTTGGTCATTCAGCCACACGGTCGCCGGGCAGGTGGTGGTGAGCTGGAGCGTCGCCTCCTGCGCGACCTGGCTGGAGAGCACGACGTAGGCCCAGGCGCGGCGTGCGGTGTAGACCGGGAAGAAACCGCTCCACTCGACCTGATGATCGGCCTCGCAGCGCGTCGTTTCCCAGAAGCAGGCTTCGTCCGCGCCTTCGCAGGTGAAGCGGTTGAGTTCCATCGGCGCATGGAAATCGGGTTTGCTCCGATCCGCGGCGGCGAGCAGCCGCGCTCGAAATGCCAGCTCAGTTTCGCCAGGCGCTGGCCGGGCCGCAACCGCGGCATCGCACGGGCCGAGCGCCAGCCAGTTGTGGATATAACCATCCGAGAGTGAGTAGGTGAGAAAGGATTTCGTCATGGTGTTTGTCCAAGTGAAGGTTGGGTGATGCAAGAACCACGTCTTGCAGAATAACATACCCGGTCGCGGGTGTCAAAGTCATTCAGTGATGCGACCACGCGGAGCCAGCAGCGTCGCCAGCAGCCCCAGGAGCGCGGCGGCGAGCGCGGCCACGAACACGGCGCCGACCGCATCGGAGAGCGCGCCGCGGATCGCGCCTTCCAGTGCAGTGAGGCTGGCGCCGGGGGCACGGGTGTGCAGCAGGTTGCTCAACGACACAGTGCCCGTGGCGATCCCGGCCGCGCTCAGGTTCGCTGCGAACCGGGCGCTGAGGATGGCGCCCATGATGCTGACGCCCAGGGTTCCGCCGATGCTGCGGCTGAATTGCAGCGTCGAGGTGGCGGTCCCCATCTGGTTACGTTGCACGCTGCTCTGCACCGCAATCATAAACGCCGGGACCGAGAACCCCATGCCGAGGCCCATCAGCCCCAGGTTGACCATCAAGATGGGCACGGTCGTGGTCGGGCTGACCTGCGTCATCAGGAAGCCGCCGGCGCAAAGCGAGATCATGCCGGCCACCGCGACCGTGCGATAGCCGAAGCGCAGCAGAAGACGGGCGCCGATGATGCTGGCGAAGACCCAACTCAGCATTTGCGGCGTCAGGGTGCTTCCCGCCGCCGTCGCACTGACGCCGAGGACCCCCTGGGCAAAGAGCGGGACGAAGTTCGTGCTGCCGAACATCGCCCAGCCGGAGAACAACCCATGTGCGACACCGGTTGCGAAGAGCCGATTGCCGAAGAGCTTCAGCGGCAGGACGGGATCGGCCGCGCGGCGCTCGACCCACAGCAGGAGTGCAAAGAGCGCGCCGGCCAGTGGCAGCAGCGTCCAGCTCAACGGCGTGCCCAACTCGAAGAGGCCCAACAGCAGGGCGATCACGCCGGCCGAGAGGAGGGCCGCGCCCGCGTAGTCAATCGCGGGGCGCGCCGCGCCCGCCGGCCGCTCATGGTCGCGCCAGCCCAGGCCCACCAGCGCGGTCGCCAACACGGCGGGGAGCAGGTTGACGTAAAACACCCACCGCCACGAGACGCGATCCACCAGGAAGCCGCCCAGCAGCGGCCCGATGATAGACGCCACGCCCCAAACCCCGGAGAATACCCCTTGCATCTGGGCGCGCTGCTTGAACGAGAACAGGTCGCCGATCATGATGAAGGCCAGCGGCATCAGCCCGCCCGCGCCCAGCCCCTGGAGCGTGCGGAAGAGGATGAGTTGCGTCATGCTCTGGCTGAGGCCGCTCAACATAGAGCCGGCGAGGAAGAGACCCATCGCGATGAAGAAGACCGGCCGCCGGCCATAGATGTCGGAGAGCTTGCCGAAGAGCGGAACCGTGGTGGTGGAGGCCAGCATGTAGGCCGAGAAGACCCAACTGAAGGCTTCCAGGCCGCCCAACTGCCCGACGATGGTGGGCATCGCGGTCGCGACCACCGTGGACTCGACCGCAGCCATGAAGAGGCTGAGCAGGATGCCCGCCATGATGACGATGACGCGTTGTTTGGACATGGGTCTTACTTTACCGCAGATCAGACGTTTCTCCAAACATGATGATGCAGTTTTGCCCCTTCCGCGGCTTCATGCTACGATTGGGTGCGGCGCGTTGCGTCGCGGGTGGGGCGGGCGCCGGCCTGACCCACCGAGCTTTGGCTGACTGTATGAGTTGTGTATCATGGCTGACAAGATCCTGGTGGTTGACGACGAACCGAACCTGCGTGAAATGCTGGCCCTCAATCTGCGCGCGTCCGGCTATCAGGTCGTGACGGCCGCGGACGGCGCGGCCGCGCTGGAGCAGGCGCGCGCCGAACAACCCGACCTGGTGATCCTGGATCTGATGCTGCCGGAGTTGGACGGGCTGACCGTGTGCCGCAGCCTGCGCCAACTCTCCGATGTGCCGGTCCTGGTGCTGACGGCGCGCACCGGCGAACTGGACAAGATCGTGGGCCTCGAAAGCGGCGCGGACGACTACATGACGAAGCCGTTCAGCCTCGGTGAGCTGCAGGCGCGCATCCGTGCGCTATTGCGCCGCGCCAGCCCCCGCCGCGCCGGTGATGAGGTCGTTTCCGGCGATCTGCTGCTCAACCTGGTCAGCCGCCGCGCATTCCTGGCGGGCAAAGAGCTGGTGCTCAGCCCCAAGGAGTTCAGCCTGCTGCTCGAATTGATGCGCCACCAGGGCGCGGTGCTCTCCAGGGATCTCCTGTTGACGCGCGTCTGGGGCTATGATTACTATGGCGACAGCCGGACTGTGGATGTCCACATGCGCTGGCTGCGTGAGAAGATCGAGCCTGATGCGGCCCATCCGGCGCGGATCGTCACGGTGCGCGGGATTGGGTATCGGTTTGAAGGGTGACGGGGTGACATGGTGACATGGTGACACGGTGACACGGTGACACGGGG
>CAZYHE010000103.1:0-10399 GCA_964647225.1 uncultured Anaerolineales bacterium | reverse complement strand
CGGATTTCCGCCAGGAGTTGGGCTGCGCGATCTCCGCGCACGACGCGTTCCTGCACCATGGCCGCGGCGACTCGATCCACCTCGTCGCCGGCTGCGCCCGCGGCGATGGCGACCTGGCGCGCATGAAGCGCCATGTGCCCCTTCTGGATCCCCTCCGTCGCCAGCGCCCGGATCGCCGCCAGGTTTTGCGCCAGCCCCACCGAGACGATGATCTCGGCCAGGTCGCGCGCCTTTGTGACGCCCATGATCTGCAAGGCGACGCGCGCGGTCGGGTGAACGCGCGTCGCGCCGCCGACCGTACCCACCGCCAATGGCAACTCCAGGCTGCCCACCAGGTCGCCGGCCGGGGTCAACGACCACTCGGACAGCGCGCGATATTGGCCGTCGCGGGCGGCGTAGGCGTGCGCGCCGGCCTCGATAGCGCGCCAATCGTTGCCGGTCGCCATGACGACCGCGTCGATCCCGTTCATGATGCCCTTGTTGTGCGTCGCCGCCCGATAGGGGTCCACCGCGGCCAGGGCATACGCCTCGACGATGCGCTGCGCCACCAACGCGCCCGGCAGTTCGGCCGTTTCCAGCGCGCTGGCGGGGATCACGCAACGCGCCAACGCCAGCCGCCGGTCCGCCAGGTTCGAGAGGATGCGCAGGTTGACCCGGCCGCCGGTGATCTCCTCGACCAGCGGGGCCAACGCCTCGCACGCCGTGTTGACCATGTTCGCGCCCATCGCGTCGCGACAATCATAGATGATATGCACCGTCAGCAGCGGGCCGACCGGGCTGTCACTGAAGACGAAGGTCTCGATCGCCCGTGCGCCGCCGTGCAGGCTGACGATGACCGGGTCAGTGCGGTTGGCGAGATCAATCAGCCGTTGGCTCTGCTCTTGCACGCGGGCGGCCGCGGCCCGCGGGTCGGGCAGGTCGAGCACCTGGATCTGGCCGATCATCAGCGACTCGGTGGTTTCAGCGTGGAATCCACCGCCGGCGCGCGCCAGCCGGGCGGCAAAACTGGCGCCCGCCACCACCGACGGCTCCTCGATCACCATCGGGACGAGGATTTCCTGGCCGTTGATGAGGAAGTTGGTGGCGATCCCCAGTGGCAACCCATAGACCCCAATGACGTTCTCGACCATCTTGTCCGCCTGGGCCTGGGTCAACCCGGTCTCCAACGCGGCGACCTGCTCAGGCGTCAATTCGGCCCAGTTGGCGATGATCTGTTTCCGCTCGGCGGGGGTCAGATTATAGAATCCGCTGATTCGTGAAGATGCGCCCATTTTCTCCTCGTTGCTCACTCGAATAACGAGCGCTACATCCCGTAACGCAAGCTGCCAGCTTGCCCACGTTGCGCCGACAATGCGACTATAAAACGATCCGACTACCAAAAGCTACCAGGTTTGCGCCTCAGGGGCCGAAGGTGGACAGCGGCAAGATCACCGCGGCCACCGGTGAGGTCAGCAATTGTGGGTAGAGACCTAGCACGAGGCCGAACGCGACCAGGACGAAGACCAGCACGGAGGCCAGGACCGGCTCGCGCTCGACCGGCGAATTGGTCAGCCGGCCAAAGCAGGCGTAGCCCGCGCGCACCGTGCCGAGGATCACCCCGGCCGCGCCGATCATCAGGAAGAGCACCCAGCGCGCATCGTTCTCGGCGAGGAGTTGAAAGAGCGCCCAGCGCGAAGCAAATTGCGCGGTCAGCGGCAACCCGGCGAGCGCCAGCCCCCCCATGATCAGGGCGATCACCGCCAGCGGCATCCGCGAGATCGCGCCGCCGATGCGATCCAGGCGGTCGCTCTCCATGTGGTGCCGGATGAGGGCCGCGCCGGACGCCACCGTCAGCAGTGCGAACGTCCGCGTCAACACGAGCCAGATGGCGGTGGGCAGGCCCGCGGTGCCGCGCAACGCCATCGCGACCAGGAGGATGCCGTAGTCATAAAGTCCCGCGTAGCCCAGGTAGCGCCCCAGGCTTTGTTGCGTCGCCGTGAGCGCCCCGCCCAGCATGGCTGTGAAAACGCCGAGCCAGAGCAGCCAACGCGCGCTATCTATGGCTGAGGTCAACCACGGGTAGACCACCAGGAACCGCTGCAAGAGGAACAAAACCGTGGTCTGGCTGCCGATCCACAAGAAGACGGCCACGACCGGCGGCGCCTGCCCGGCCACCGCCGGTATCGCGACATGGAGCGGCGCGGGCTGAAGCAGCAAGACGAAGCCGGCGATCAGGAGCCAGCCCGCGATCACAAAGGGGGTCTGATCGTCGGGGTTGAGGGGCGCCTGCTCGATATACCAGGCCGCCACCAGGAACAATGGCGCGGCCAGGGTCGGGAAGAGAAGCTGACGCCACGCGCCACGCGTCTCGCCGGTCTTGCCCGCCTGGATCAGAAACACCGAGATGATCGAGGCGAGGACGATGGCGAAGGGGGCCAGGGTCAACGGCTGAAGCATGGCGACCGTCGCCCAGACGGCCAGCAGGAGCAGCCCGAACGGGTAGAACGAACGCCCCTGATAGGTGAGCCAGGCCAGGATGAAGCTCACGGCCGCGACCGCCAACAGGAAGATCAACAAGGTGTCGGTCGCCGGCCCGATCTGCAGCGTGATGCGCCCCGCATCCCAGGAGATTGGCTGGCCCAGCCACACGCGGCGGCCCAATAGCCCCACAGGAATGTCGTGCGGCAGCAGCCATAGGAGCAGCGCCAGGCCGGCGGCTGCGCCCGCCGCGACCAGCGCGGCCACGCCCTCCATCCGGCGCAGGAAATAGAGCGCGGCGGCGGCAGCCACGAGCAAGCCCAGGAGGAGCTCAGGGCCGTAGATCATGTGCATCTCTCGTCGGTATCGCATCAACCGCAGGCCGCGAAGTGTCCAGCCCACGCGAGACCATCAGGTAGGAAATCGCCAGACCCAGCAACAACTGTCCGCCTTCCAGCAGCGCGATCATCATGCGCTGTTGCACCAGGGTAAACAGGAGGAGTTGGCCACCGCCCAGTACGACCAGCAGCGACAACCCGGCATGCAGCGGTTCTTCGTGCAGCGCGAGGCCGAGCAGACCGACCAGCACCAGCCAGAAGATCATGTCGCGAAACAGCAGGTCCACCCGGGGCAGTTCGACGCTCTCGCGCGATACCAGGAATGTGACGGCCGCCAGCGCTACCGCCAGCGCCCGGAAACTGGTCAGGGAGACCACCTGGGGCCACCGGGCCTCCCAACTCACGCCGCTCGCCGGATGCCAGCGCAGTTGGCGCGCCGAGAGGAAGAACATCACCGCGACCAGCCCGCCGACGATGGCCTGGATCAGCGCCCACTCGGCGGGGATCACCTGCGACAGGAGCAGGGCGAGCATCACCGAGAACGCGGCATAGGCGAAAAGCACGATCCGCCAATCGCGTATGATGACGATAATGGCCGCGGCCGCGGCCGCGATCAAAACCGCGGGCAGCCCCACCAGGATGCTCAGTTGGCGAAAGAGATCAGCGAGCGTCATACGTTTTCCATCGGCCTCGTGACTTAGCCCCGGATCAATACCCACAAGACCAGGCCGGCCAGCGCCAGCCAGCCCAGATAGCCTTCGCCTTCCCCCAGGGTCGCGAAGTATTGCAGGCCGCCACCCACCAGGCGCAGCCCGGCGCTCAACGCGCGATAGAGCCAGTCGAGGCCGACGATCTCACCGATGATCTGCTGCCAGCCGCGCATCTGGTCGAGGATGGCGCGACGCCAGATGCCCAGCGCAGCCCCGCCCAGCGCCGACAGGATCAGGCCGATCCAGACCGAGCGCCGCGCGGCTCCGATCAACTGCGCCAGCGTCAACGCACCATCGGGGAGGACGAAACCGCCCAGGGCAGCCAGACGTTGCGGGTAGAGGCCCCAGACGAAGGCCGGCACGGCCAGGAGAATGATCGCCAGGCTGACGCGCAACAGCGCGGCGGGTGTGATGATGGTGCGCGCGGCCGAGCGCGGCGCGCTGGCCGCTCCTGGGCCTGCGCTGCGCACGGTCTCCCACAAGGCGGCCACAAGCAGGATCTCCCCGACCAGGACGACGACGAAGAGCGGGGCGGCGAACGCCAGTTCGGTCGGAAAGATGAGGGCCGAGTGGGCCAGAAAGCCGACGGTGCCCGGCGCGCCCCACAGGATCAGCGCGCCCAGGAAAGCCGGCCAGCGCGACAGCCCGCCCACATCCCGCGCCGATGGCTTAAGCCGCCGGCCCACCGCCAACAGGGCGCTGCCCAGGGCGAACGCGACGAGCGGCCACGCGAACGCGGCCGGCCCTGGGATGCCGGAGACATAGGCAGCCAGCAGGACGACGCTGGCCCGGTTGATGGCGATCCACCGCCACCGCCCGGCCGGCTGACGACTTGAGTCGTCGGCCAGCCAGGCCGCCATCGCCGAGCCGAGCAGCGCCAGTACGCCGAGCGCGGCCCACTCAGGCCGGCGGGTCAGGCTGGCGCCGGCCAATTCCTGGATGCGCGCCAGGAACCAGATCCCGGCCACCGGGCTGAGCAAGTGAACGATAGTCTGGCTGCCGGCGCTCGCGCCGCCGGGCGCGGTGAGCCAGAAGTGAAAGGGATAGACGCCGACGCGAATCAGGCCGAGGAGCCAGAGCAAGCCCAGCTCTTGCCGGCCGAAGCGTCCGCCCACCAGGGCGGCCGGCAGGCCCGCTTCGCCAAGCATCGCCAGCACAAACAGGAGCAGCGGCGTCGCCATCATCAGCAGGCTCCAGGCGCGCGTGGCCGGTTCGGCCTGCCGGCCTGGCCCGAGCCGCAGCAGTATGCACGCATCGAGCAGCAGCCAACTGCTGGCGACGGTGAGCATGTTGGCCGAACAGACGAAGGTAATCGCGGCCGCGCTGAGCCACAGCGTGCGCTCGACCGACCCCGCGGCGGGCAGGTCAATGTGGTCATCGTCATCGAACACGCGGAGCATCGCGACGGCCGTCAGGAGCAGCAGGATCAGAACGATGACCCCATTCCACGGATCCAGGCGCCAATGGACCGTCGCGCCGGCGACGGTGAGCGGCTGCCACTTCCAGGATAGATTCTGCGCCGCGGGGGTCGCCGCGATGCGCAGCCAGAGCCAGGCCGCGGCGGCGACGATCAGAAGCGCCAGCGGGAGGCGAAACCATCCCGGCGCCACGGCGCGGCGAGTCAGGGCGTACCGCCAGGTCAGCCAGGAAATAGCCCAGAACGACAAACCGCCCAGCGCCAGGATCAGCGCAGGGCCGAGGGGTTGGAAAAAGAGTGTGCGGATCATGCTCACGTCGGATGCATTTTACCGCCGCAACGGGCTGATGGCAAATAGACAGGGCGGGCCGCGGATTGCCGATTCGCGGCTGATCTTCTATAATGCACATACCGTATCCTGGAATTCGCCTGGAGGTCCCGATGCAACCCTTAGTCGAATGTGTCCCCAATTTCAGCGAGGGGCGTCGCCCCGAAGTGCTCAATGCCATCGCGGCCGCGTTGCGCGGCCATGCTGCGCGCGGGGTCCGCCTCCTGGATATCGAGAGCGACACCGATCATAACCGCTCGGTCTTCACCCTGGTTGCGCCCCCAAAGGCGATGGTGGCCGCGGTGTTCGACGCGATCAAAACCGCGGCGGGGTTGATTGACCTGGAGCAGCATCGCGGCGCGCACCCGCGCATCGGCGCCACCGATGTCGTGCCATTCGTCCCGTTGCGCGGGATGGAGATGGCCGATTGCGTGGAGCTGGCGCGCGAGTTGGGGCAACGGGTGGGCGAGGAGCTACAGATTCCCGTCTATCTCTACGAGGCGGCCGCCACGCGGCCCGATCGGGTGAACCTGGCCGATATCCGCCACGGCGAATACGAGGGGCTGAAGGCCGAGATCGGCGCGAACCCTAGCCGGCGGCCCGACTTCGGCCCGGCCCGGCTGGGGCCGGCCGGCGCAACGGTCGTCGGCGCGCGCACGTTCCTGATCGCCTACAATGTCTTTCTCACCACATCTGATATCGAGATCGCCAAGAGGATCGCGAAGACGGTGCGCCATAGCTCCGGCGGCCTGCGTCACGTCAAGGCGCTCGGTTTGCTCGTGAATGGCAAAGCCCAGGTGAGCATGAACCTGACCGACTTCCACAAGACACCGATCCACATGGCCGTCGAAATGATCCGTCGCGAGGCGCAGCGATATGGGGTCGCCATCGAGTCGAGCGAGATCGTCGGCTTGCTGCCGCAGCAGGCGCTCCTGGATGCTGCGGCATGGTATCTGCAATTGGCTAATTTCCGGCCCGAAATGGTGTTGGAGAATCGGATGGAGGGGTGAGGCGCGCTAGAATTGCCCCTGCAATGATCGCGCGTACCCTGTCAACTCCACATACCCCTGCCCGGTGACCATCCGCCCGCCGCGCGTGCCTTCGACGGCGGCCGCGCCCTCCCAATAGGGCAGCGACGTCCGCATCTCCTGGTCGGCCAGATACGGCCGGACCGTGAGGCGCAAATCCGCCGCGGGCACGATCAGCGTCCAGCCGGCGGGATAGCGGCCGCCGGTGCGCGGGCTGCGCCACGCGGAGCGTCCGGTCGCGGTGATCTCGAACTCATCGGGCGCCAGCGCGCGGGTCGAGCCGTCGGGGGCAATGAGGGTGCCGGAGGAAAACGGGTCGCGGCTGCCGTCCGTGCGGCGCAGGGCGTAGAGCATGACCTCGCTCCCATCGCTGAGTTGCAGGCTGAACCAGTCCCAGCCGGCCAGCTCCGGCCCCAGCGCGCTCGTGCTGAACTCGTGATCCATCCAGCTCAGCCCGGTGACGGCCCACGTTTGCCCGCGGAGGACGACCGTGCCCGTGGTCTCGATGCGCGGCAGGCTGTAGTAGTAGGACGCGTTGCCCGGCTCTGGCCCCTTGCGGCTGTAGCCGCGGTCCCCCTGCAAGACCGGCCCCTTCAGGTCGCGCAGCGCCAGATCGAGCCGGAGATCCCCATCTCCCGCCACGACTGCGGCGCGCAGCCGAGCCTGGCCGATGGCCGGCCCCGCCACCTCCCAATCCTCCAGCCAGACGCGGAACGGCTCGGCCTGCGCGCCGGCCAGACCGGCCGCGCCGCGGCCGAACCGCTCGAAGGAGTGATGCGTTCCGCCCGCCACATCGGTGATCGCGAAGTGGGCCATGTAGACCTGATCCGTCCGCCAGGCGGATGACCGTTCCGAGCGTGCGTCCGGCGGCGCGACAGAACGCCGGAAGAAGGTCAACTGGTAGCCGAAATGCTCGCCGGTCGCGGCGGTCAGATTGCCGGTGTAGTACCACCACTCGGTCTGAAAGTCCGCATGCGGCCCATGATCGGCCGGGAAATTCAGCGGCTTTGGCCCCTCTGCCCGCGCAAAGCCGGTCGTGTCGGCCGGCGGGGCCGCCGCGCTCAGGCTGGCGCGCAGGGCCGGCTGCGGCTTCGGCCACAGCCGCCAGGCAAGGAACATGAGGGCGGCCAACAGGAGTACAATGCACAGAATGGCTCGCCGAATCGTGAATCCCCCCGACATAAATAGGCTGCTCCCAAATGAAATTTGCTTAAGGATGCCTCAAATTCGCCAACTTGCCAAACTTGGCCTTATGCACGTTGCGTTTTGCAGGCAGAACTTTTTGCAAGCCTTGAGCGTCATTATGATCAACAATGCAACAACCGGGTGACCACATGAAGCACAATCTGATCGGATGGCGATACATCGCGCGCGCGTTCACCTTTGTCGCGCTCCTTGCACTCACAAATTGCACAACCTCCAACCAGTTGGGCGACCGCCGGCCCGCGGCCGACACGGCCGGCTCGGTCGAGGCGTACCTGGCGCGCTACCAGCCCGGCCCTGCGCCACGGCTGTTCCAGACCACGCGGCTCTACGATCGCAACGGCACGCTCATCGCCGAACTGTGGGACGAGGGCCGGCGCACCTGGATCGGCCTGGATCGCATCTCCAAACACCTGATTGACGCCACCATCGCGACCGAGGACGCCAGCTTCTACGAAAACGCCGGCGTGGATCCGGGGCGCATCATCGCGGCCGCGCTCCGCAACACCCAGGCCGGCGAAGTCACTTCCGGCGCCAGCACGATTACGATGCAGCTCGCCCGCAACCTCTTCCTGGGGCCAGATCAGCGTTACGATCAGACGATGGATCGCAAGATGATCGAGGCCGGGCTGGCCCAGGAGTTGACGAACCTCTTCAGCAAGGACGAGTTGCTGGAGATGTACTTCAACCTGCTGAACTACGGCCACCTGACCTACGGCCCAGAGGCGGCCAGCCAGGTCTATTTCGGCAAGGCGGCGGCCGACCTGTCCCCGGCCGAGGCGACGTTGTTGGCGGGCATCCCCCAGCGGCCGGCCGATTTCGATCTCTTCGCGAACTTCGACGCGGCCAAAGCCCGCCAGCGCGTGGTGCTCGACATGCTGGTGCGCCACGAGTATCTGACCGAGGCGGCGGCGGACGCGATCTTCGCCCAACCGATCAAGCTCAATCCCAAGCCCGATCAGGCGATCAACCTGGCGCCGCACTTCATCCAGTATGTGCTGGAGGTGTTGGGGGCGCGGCTGGACGGCGCAGTCATCAAGCGCAGCGGTTTCCAGATCACGACCACGCTCGACTTGCCCGCGCAAAACCTGGCCCAGACGATGGTCAAGAAACGCGTGGCGGAGTTGAAACCAGCGTATGACCTGAGCAACGCGGCGCTCGTGTCGCTGAAACCGGGCCGCAACGAGATCGTGGTCATGGTCGGCAGCGCGGATTTCTACGACAAGGCCATCGCCGGGCAGGTCAACGTGACGATCAGCCCCCGGCAGCCGGGCAGCGCGATCAAGCCGGTGCTCTATGCGACAGCCATCAGCGACACGCTGATCAGCCCGGCCACGGTGCTGTGGGACATCCCGGTGACCTACACCGTGGGCGCGGGGACGACCTACGCGCCGGTGAACTACGACGGGAAGTTCCACGGCCCGGTGACGGCGCGCACCGCGCTCGCCAACAGCCTGAATGTGCCCGCGGTCAAGCTGCTCGACGGCGTGACGGTCGAGCGGATGCTGACGGCGGCGCGCGGGATGGGCATTCGCAGCCTCTCGCGCAGCCGCGACTGGTACGGCCTCAGCCTGACGTTGGGCGGCGGGGAGATCACGCTGCTGGAGTTGACCGGCGCGTTTGCCACGCTGGCGAACGACGGTCAATATGTGGAACCGACCCCCGTCCTGGCGCTGCGCGATAGCCTGGGCCGGCCGGTGGAGATCCCCGGACTGACCGCGGCGAAGCCCATCCAGGCGGTTTCGCCCGCGGCCGCGTTCCTGGTCACAGACATCCTGAGCGACAACGCGGCGCGCACGCCACTGTTTGGGCCGAACAGCCCGCTCAAGCTGAGCAAGCCGGCCGCGGCGAAAACCGGCACCACGACCGACTTCCGGGACAACTGGACGGTCGGCTACACCCGCCATCTGATCACGGGGGTGTGGGCGGGCAACAGCGATGGGCATCCGATGAAGAACACCACCGGGCTGACCGGCGCGGCGCCGCTCTGGCATGACTTCATGGAGGCCACGCTGGCCGACCCCGCGCTGCTGGCCCGCATCGCCGCGCCGAAAGACGCCGCGGGGTGGAATTTCCCGGCGTCCGCCGAGGTCGAGCGCCGGGACGAATGTCCGCCGGGGCTGGCCTGCCGGGAAGGGGGCGAGTTCTTCAGCAAAGCCTGGCTGGCGGCCGCGGGCAAGGCCGGGCCGCTGGCCGACAGTGTCGTGGTGACGACGACCGCGCCGGTCTATGTGAAGCGTGGCGACGAGGGCAAGTGGACGGCCTATTGCCAGTATGAGCCGGCCGCCACCCGGCCGGTCTTGCGCCTGCCCGACCGATTGGGGCTACCGCAGGCGGAGGATAAGGATAAGGTTAAGGCTGAGACGCGAATTGGCTTAGAAGCTCAGCACGTGATCGCGTGGGCGCTGCGCCATCCGACCCCGGTGAGCTTGGGGCCATGCGACAAACTGGCCGAAATTGCGCCCCAGGCGTTGGCGTTGATGCCGGAACGCGGCGACGCCGAGGCACAGGTGCTGGTTGACCTGGCCGCAGCCATGGATCCGAACGTCGGCCCGGTGGCGGGGAGCGCCGCCCAGCCGGTAACCGCGGCAGCGCCCGCCGGGCCGGGCCGCTATAGCCTCGCGCAGCCGGTGACACATCATCAGGAATGCCCCGGCAACTACATTATGGGCCGGGTGCTCAACGCCGCGGGCGGGCCGGTGGCCGGGGTGCGCCTGACGATGGTGGATCAGTGGAACAACCGGGCCGAGGCGGTCAGCAAGGATGGCGCGGCCGACTACGGCGCCTACGACTTCCTGCTGAATCCCTTCGCCAACCGCTACACCGTCACCGTCGTGGACGGCGCCGGCCGGCCCATCAGCGCGCCGGTGACGGTGGAACATCTGCAAGGCGCGAGTGGCGCCGCGCCGTGTCACACG
>CAZYHE010000102.1:0-10410 GCA_964647225.1 uncultured Anaerolineales bacterium | reverse complement strand
TGGCGGCAAGCTCGTCGTTGATGCAGAGAAACCCGCCACTACGATGATCATGCGCTGCTGCTGCGCAACGTGAGCAGGCGCGGCAGGCGCAGAATGAGCGCAATCGTAATGACCAGCAGCTCCAGACCGATCATGACCGCCGCGAAGATGATCGCCATCTGCATGATCAGATCGTCGGGCACGACCGGCAGCAGCGGGGGTAGCGGCGCGTTCTGGACGCCCGCGATGCGGAAGAACGGCGCGAACAGGTAGGAGGCAAAGGTGCCGACCACCGCGCCGCCGGCCGCGCCGTAGGCCGTGATCGCCAGATACTCCAGGATCACCTGGCCGAGGATCTGGCGGCGTTGCAGGCCGATGGCGTGGAGCACGGCGAAACTGTGCAGCCGTTCGTTCAACGACGCGTAGGTGTTGATCAACAAGCCCGCCAGCGCCATAATGGCCGCGGCCAGGAACCCGACCGTGAGGGTGCCGAAGACGCCCACGCGTTCGGTTTTGGCCTGCTCCTTCTGGATATCCGCGGCGGCGTCGTGGAGTCCGGCGGGCGCCACGTTGATGTCGGCCATGGCTTTCAGGGTATCGGTGGTCACTGCGCCCGCTTTCAGACGCAGCCAGACCTGGTGTTCGGTCGGCCCGCCCGTCAGCGAAAAGAGATAGTCCAGGTTGGCGATGGCGACCGGCTGATCCGGGTAGACCGTCGGGAAGTATTTGTAGGTGCCGACGATGGTGAAGCGCGGCTGGTAGGAACCGGAGCCGCCCATCGTCACCTGTGCTTGCAGCGGGTCGCCGATTTTGAGTTGGCTGGCCGCCAGCGCGTCTTCTGAAACGAGGATGCCGTCCATGCGCTGGGCCAACTGATTCATCAGCCCGCCGAGCGGCTCCTGCGCGAAATCGCGGCGGAACCAGGCGACCGACGGGAAGTCGGTGCGCTCGATGCCCAGCAGCCGGCCGGTCGTGGGCCGGGCGTTGTTGCCCAGGGTGACGCGCAGCCGGTAGTCGCCGACGCGGGTGCCGGCGGCGACCCCCGGCATCCGCAGGAAGTCGTCCAGCGGCAGAGTCCACGCCTCGCCGGTGGACGAGCCGCTGTCTTGCTGTTGCGCGGGGATGGGCCGAAAGCTCAGGTCGGCCCCCGATTGGTAGTACATGCGATCCACCAGCCATTGATCCAGGCTGGCGGCGAGCGAGAAGGTGTAGATGCCCAGCCCCAACGAGATCATGATCAGCAGCAGTGGGTTGACGTAGCTCTGCGTCTGCCGGCCGAGCTGGCGGAGCGCCAGGTGCGGCGCGATCCAGGGCAGCAGCCCGGAGATCCAATCGAGCACCCGCATGATCAGGGGGAAGATGCGCATCCCCAAGAGTGCGGCCGTCAGGATGAAGAGGGCCGGGACGAGCACGAGCAGCGGGTCGCGGAAGAGGTCGGCCGGCCGGTCTGTCACCAGCATGGCGAGTGACCCGCGGCGCTGCAACTGATCATAGGCGTAGGCGGTGGGGATGACCAGGAGCAGGTCGAGGTAGTAACGATACCAGAAGGGCGCGGCCACCGGGCGGGCGTGCTCCCGTTCCGCTTCGACCACGCTCTGCTGGCCGGCGCTCCACGCAGGCACCAGCCGGGCGATCAGCGAGACGAACAGCGCCGCGGCCACGAGCCGGAGGTCGAGGCCTTGCAGCGAGATCGGCATGGGCGGTCGCGCCGTGAATTCCAGGAAACTGACGGTCTGCCCCATCAGCAGCGCGATCCCCAGCCCCAGCGCCAACCCGACCGGGACCGCAAAGACGAAGATCACGAGCTGTTCGACCAGCGTCAGCGAGAGGATGGCGGACAGGCTGACCCCCCGGCTGACCAGGATAGCGGTCTCCCGGCGTTGCCAGCGGGCCACGATCGCCGATGTGAGCACGAGGAAATAGACCAGGAAGCCGAAGGCCGGCAGGTTGAAGCCGAGGAGGAGGATCGTCAGGGTTTGGTTGCGATCCACGAAGTTCTCCAGCGGCTTGACGGGCGAGACATCCAGCTTGGCGCCCGGCGCGAATTGGTCAATGACATTCATCGCCCGCTGAAAACCCTTCAGGTACGCGCCCGATTGGGCCGGGTTGAGCGCCGACTCGTCCAGGATCAGTTGCCAGGCCGCGAACCGGGAGCCGCCGGTGATGATGGGCTGGATAAAGGTGACGTAGTCTTCCCGCCGCACCAGGAACGTGTCGTTCAACGCCAGGCTGGGGTCGCTGAACCAGTAGGGGTTCTTTGGATCGCTGGCTTTCCAGAAGCCCCGTATCCGCACCGGCACGAACTAGGAGACCATCGTGACGCCGAGCGTGTAGCGCTCCCCGACGTTCATGCCCGCTTTCGCGGCGAGATCCTGCGGTACCCAGGCTTCCAGGATGTCACCGTCTGGCGGCGCGTCCATCGGATCGCCCGTGATGTCAATGTGCTCGGCGACCCCTTCGACATAGCCGACGTTGGCATTCCCCAGATAGCGAGCTTGCCCGGTGCTGCCGCTGTCGCCGGGCTGCACCTGCAACATCAGGCCGCCGCTCTCCACTTCCATGTGCGCGGTCTTGAGCGGCAAGCCGATCTCGCCGGCCATGGTGCCGGCGATATGCGTCGTCAGCTTTTCGGCGGCCTGCAGGGAGAGCGGCACCTCGGCGTTGGGCATCATGTAGACGCGCATCGAAAAGGGCGGCCGGCCGGTGGCCTGCGTCATCTGCGCCAACTCTTGCAGCAGCACGACCCGATCTACCGCCTGCGCAAAGAAGCCGGCGCTCGTGACCAGGCCGACCGCAAACGCAACAGCGAGCAAGGCGAGCAGCGAAAGCTCGATGCGGTAGAAAATACGTTTTCGTGCGAGGCGGAGCAGCGCCCAGAACTGGAACAGGGGCTGGGCGATCTTCACAATGAGTGGTGGCTTTGGATTGATCATTTTCTCGAGTGTTTCGTAGGGTTACTTGACTTGTGCCTCCCTACTATAGCAGCATGTGGCGGAATCGGCAAGCTGCGCGGCCGCGCCCCATGCCGGCCTCATCGCGCATCTGGGTAGCATAGCCCCTTGTGGGCGTTCGGGCGGGCACAAGGCCCGATGCTACGGGTAGTTCGGTGAGGACATCAGGCGACGCGATGGATCCAGCGCCCCGACCGCACGCGCCAGGTCGAGACGAAGAATTTCGACAATTCGTCGCACATCACCAACACGTAGACCAGATGGGTGGGTAGATGGAGGACGAACGCGCCGGTTAGCGCCAGCGGGATGCCGATCAGCCAAAGCGGGGCCACGTCGGCGACGAACGCAAAGCGCGTATCCGCGCCGCTGCGCATGATGCCGACGATCATCACCATGTTGCTGGCCTTCGCCCACAGCACGAACGCCATCACCGTCAGGACCGCCTGGGACACTGCGCGTGTCTCGGGGGTGATCTTGTAGAGGCCCAAGACCAGGCTGGAACCGGCCAGGACCAACCCGCCGGCCACGACGCCGACCGCTATCGCCAGCCGCAGGAAGCGGCCCGCGTATTCGCCGGCCTGCGCCAACTCCTCGGCGCCGATCCGATTGCCGATCATGATCGCGGCCGAGTTGCCCAGGCCGATGAAGGTGACGAACACCAGCCCTTCGATCGCCGCCGCGATGTTGATCGCCGCGACCGAGTCGGTGCCGATCCGTGCGTAGATAGCGTAGTATGTCGTGATCCCCAGCGACCAGACGATCTCCTCCAGCACGACGGGCGAGGTGGTGATCAGGAAGCGGCGCACGAAGGCCCGGTCGGCGCCCAGCAGTTCGCGCGGGTGCGCGGCCGCGGGGGTGCGGCGGAGATAGACCAACGCCAGCAACGCCGCGCACTCCCCGTAGCGCGCGACGCAGGTCGCCACCGCTGCGCCTACGACCCCCATCTGCGGCAGGCCGAAGTGACCGAAGATGAGGAGATAGCCCAGGATGGTCTTGAGGCTGAGTGCGGTGACGCTGACCGCCGTCGGGAGCTTGACGTGCTCGGTGCTGCGCAGCACGGCCGAGTACGCGTAGGTGATCGCCGTGACCACATAGCTCAGTCCGACGACGCGCAGATAGGGCGCGCCTTGGGCGATCACCGCCGCGTCGCTCGTGTAGATGCGCAGCGCCCATTCCGGCGCCAGCACGGCCAGCAGCGTGAAGCCGAGGCCGCCCGTCACCGCCAGCAGCAGGCTGATCCCCAACACGTGGCGAATGCCCACCAGGTCGCGGCGGCCCCAGAATTGCGCGGTGAAGATCGCCGACCCGCTGATGATGCCGAACAGCAACAGATTCAGCAGAAAGAAGATCTGATTCGCCAGCCCCACCGCCGCCACCGCCGTCTCGCCCAACTGACCGATCAGCAACACGTCGGTGGCGTTGAGCAGCGACAGCGCCAACTGCTGGATGGTGATCGGCAGCGCGATCTTGACCAGGGCGGCGAAAAACGCCCGATCGCCGAATAGTTGCGTCAATCTCCCCATGCGTTACTCGATCACCACCGCCGCTGAGCAGGGCGGCAGGAGGATACCGGTCGCGGCCGGCTGCCAGGCCGCAGCATCTACCAGCCGGTAGCGGCCGAGCGCCTGCCCGCTGTCGAGCGTCACCTGAACAGTCACGGCCTGCTTCTCATCGTAGTTGGCGACCACCACCCCCGCCTTCCCGCTCTTCCGACTGATGAACACGGCATACGGATGATGCGGCCTGACCCCTGACTCCTGACCCCTGGCCCCTGACTCCACCGTTGCGCCCACGGTATCCCGGAACTCGCCGTCCCAGAAGTACTCCCGTAGCTCAGTTCGCAGCGCGTCCATCTGTTTGCCGTAGCTGAGCGTCAGCGGATAGTCTTCCGGCATTCCCTTGAAGTTGTACGGCTCGTAGCTGATGACATAACGATAGAGCAGGCATTGATTGACCATGTTTCGGTCATCGAAGCCGGTCACCGCGGTCATGAACAGCCCGTCCGGTAACATATAGCGGGAGAGCGGCACGTGCTGCTTGTTCTCGCTGCGATGGTACGAGAGCTGATACGCGTCCATCTCCCAATCATAGCACGCTTCGCCCGCAAAGAGGAATTCGGGGTTGATCCCCTGCGAAATCCGGCTGAAGTTCTGAATCAGCACGCGGTCGTTGGCGTATACGGGCGCGGCGGGGCGGTGATTGTGGGTCGGATCGAAGCAGAGCAGCGCGGGGCTGTGATGCAGGCACTCATCGAACAGGATGCCGGCCGCGCCCAACTCGACCGTCTTGCGGAACTCCTCGTCGCACACCCGCAAATATTCCTCGCTCAGGAAGCACATTGGGATCAACCGTTTGGTATTGATGTCGAGAAGCTGCGTGGCGGTCTGATATTGGTAGCCCTGGTAGTGGTAGTAGTCGCCGTAGGGATCCTTGATCGCCAGCCGGTGCAGATCCTCCCGGAACCACTTCGTCGCCCGGTCGGCCCAGGTGAACTTGGCAAAGAGGATGATCTTGACGCCGAGCGTGTGGCACTGCGCAATCGCCTCCTGCAGCTCGGCAAATGTCCCCAGCCGCGGGTCGGGATCGTGCGACGGGTTGCCCTGATCCTGCCCGCCGTCGTTCCACCCGACGAGCTGGATCGCGCCGATGCCGTGGCGCGCACACTGCTCCGCAACCTTCGGCAGCTCGCGGAAGGGGATGCGCAGCTCGTCCTCCGGCGAGTTGATGTGCAGTTGCAGCCAGGAATGCGGCTCCCTGGCCCAGGCCGCCGGCGCCGCGTGTTTCATCCAGCCGTCGCGCCACGCCTTGTAGATGTCGGTCCCCTGCTGCCAGCCGCCCTGATACGCTTCCAGGCTGATCGGCGTCAGCGCGCGCGTCTCGCCCGGCTGGATGTAGGGCACGTGGATCGCGGCGAAGCGGGTCGCCACGTCCAGCCCGCCGACCGTGATATCTTCGGGCACGCGATGGTCAATCGAGCTACCGTAGCCGGGGCGCAATTCGGTGTTCCACGCCACCAACTCTGTGCTCGACGTGCGGACGCCCGCATACAGCCCCTGCTTCTCCCCGCGCAGCAGGATGAAGGGGGCCATCGGCGCGCCGGTGGTGTGGCTGGCGTTGGCGAGTTGGGTCGGGTAGTCCACGCCAAAGTAACCGCGCATGTTGTTGTAGGTCGGCCAGAGCGGCCACTCCTGGGCCGTGGCGTAGGAGTAGGAGAAGGTCTTGAACCAGGCCGCGCCGGCCGGGTGTTGGACGTCGCCCAGGTCGGGGCAATAGACGTTTTCGACCACGTGCCGCGAGCGGTTGGCGACGGTCATCGCGTAGATCGCCTGGCGCTCGGTCAGCGTCACGGTCAGCGTGACCGTGATCGGCAGCAGGCCGCCGACCTCGGAGGTCACGCCATCCCAGGTGAAGGTCGCGGCCTTGCCGTCGGGCGCGAGTTCAAGCGCGGTGAGCGTCTGCTTCTCGCCCAAGACCGGGTTATTGCGCCGCTCGCCGTAGGCGCGGCCCATGCGCTCGGCGAAGGCCACGTCGGCGGGATCGTCGCTCGTCAGCGGGACGAGCAGCCGGAACGATAGGCCGAGCTGTGGCCGGTTCAGGATCTCCCAGCCGGTCTGGACGGCGGTCAGGCCCACGAGCGCGCCGGTGGCGCGGTCGAAGGTGAGGCGAAGGGTGTCGTTTTGGAGGATGATGGGTTGCATGGTGGTGTCCTTTTCAGCCAGCGGGTTTGATCTGTGCGCGCACCCAGGCCAGCGCATCGCCTGGCGAGCCGACGCGGCAAGGCAACGCGTCCAGTCGTGGATTCTGCAAGAAGTGCGCCGCATCGTGAGTGGCAAAGAAATCGGCCCTGGCAGCCAACGCTTCGGCCAGGATGGCGGCATCCGGCGCATAACCAATGGCCGCAGTCGCCTGGGCAAGGCTGGTTTCATCCGCAGGTGGGCCGACCCGGACATTCGCTTGCGCCAACAAAGCCGCCAGCCGGGGGAGGAGGTCTGGCGCTTTGCGTCGGAAAACCTCGTCGGCTTCGGTCAGGACGCGCGAGCCGACGTACAACGTTATGGCGTTCAACTCGCCCAGCTTGAGCAGCGCCCGCGCGCCACCCGTCTCCGAGAATACGGCGGCGAACAGCGCGCTCGTGTCCAGGTAGATGCTGGGCCTAGCCACGGCCGGCTCGCACTTCCCGCAAGGCATCCAACATGCTTTCCAGCGTTGCCCCGCGTTCGGTCAGTTCTGATCGGAGCCCCTCTGCCAGCGCATCCACCTGCGACGCGCCGGCCCCAAGCACGAAGACGCCGTCGAGATCCAGCAGGGTCATCTGTTGGCCGGTTTCGATCTTGTGCGCCCTGCGGAGGGGTTGGGGGAGTGTGATCAGGCCGCGCTGCGCCACCTGGACGGTAAAAGTCTGCACGGTCATGCTCGATGACTCCTTTCTGATGATCTGACTGTCAGTTTATCAGAAGATATCTGGCGCGTCAAACACCTCATCCAGCTTTCCCCACCAACTTCTTCAACGCCTCGGCATAATAACAGTAATTCTCCCACGACACATCATCCGGCACCAAGTGATC
Source organism: uncultured Anaerolineales bacterium (assembly GCA_964647225.1). Classification (GTDB taxonomy): domain Bacteria; phylum Chloroflexota; class Anaerolineae; order CG2-30-64-16; family CG2-30-64-16; genus CAZYHE01. The sequence continues at coordinate 2,915 of CAZYHE010000102.1, read as the reverse complement.
CAGCTCCGGGATATAGCGGCCGCGCTCGATGGCCGGCCTGAGACGCGCCAGCTCCGCATCAATCGCTGCCGGCCCCAGCGCCAGGACGCGCTTGTCCACCCCGCCCATCATCCCCAGCGTCGGGTACTTGGCCTGCCAGGCATTGACATCACACCCTGCGGCGACTTCCATCGGGTAGAGCCAGTTCACCCCGGAGCGGATCATCGGCGGGGTGATCAGGTCGGGGGCGCCGTCGGTGTCCACCGAGATGATCGGGATGCTGTGCTCGTCTGCAAAGGCCTTGATCCGCCGATAGTTCGGCCCCAAGAATTGCTCCCACATCCGGGGCGAAACGAGCGGGCCGGCCCGGTAACACATATCCTCCCACAGGTGGATCACGTCCACGCGCACCGCCTTGACCACCTTCTCGAAAACGGTCAGATACAGGGAGGTCAGGTGATCCATGATCTCGTGGGCCAGGTCGGGCTGGCCGCACAGAGCGACCAGGCCTTCTTCGTCGCCCAGGAGCCAACGATAGGGGCCGAACACGCCCGTGTCAGGATACCAGCCCAGTTGGATCGGATAGCCCTCTTCAGCCCATGCCGCGCACTTCTCTCGCCAGTCGCCGGCCAGCCGGGCGGGATCATCGGGGTTCAGCCATTTTTCCCGGAATCGTTCCCAGTCGAGACGGCTCTTGACGGGAAACTCCAGGAATTCCGACATCGAGGTATGGCCCTTGAAGTCTCGACGCTTGATGCCCCAGCTATCGGTGAACACCACGCTCTCGTCGTCCTCGAATAGGACGGTTCGCGCGATCTTCGGGCACGGCCCCAGGTTGACCGGCACGATCGCCTCGGTCGGCAGCTTGTCCGAGCCGAAGTAGGCCCGCACATCGGCCATCGTCTTGAGGTGTTCCGGTTTGCCTTCGCGTTCCCAGCGTTGCCACGTGGTGCCCCACGGCCCCCAGAATATCCAGAAGGGCGGCCGATCCACGGGCTGGCCGGTGATGCAGGCGATGAAACGTTCGCGGTCGTTCAGGGCTGCCTCCTGGCGTAGTGCAACAACGCCTCGATGTTGATGCCGCTCTCCCACGGCCGGCAGCGTGTGCCGCGGGGCCGGTGGTCGGCGTAATACTCCACCCACGCGCCGGTCGGATCGGCCAGGGCCAGGGTCTTTTCGTACAAGTCCGCGGCGAGAGGATGCCCCAACTCGGTCAGCGCGTAGAGCAGGAGGCCGTAGTCGTATCCAACGGCGATCCGCTGCGCATCGTCGGGCCGCGAGGGGAGCGCGCCGGTCGCCTGATAGCGCGCGACGATCTCCGCGACCAGTGGCGCCAACTCGCCCCGGTCGAACAGGTCGGCGCTGAAGTAGAACGGCGTCAGGCTGACCGACTGGAGCGCGTAGGCGGCCGGCTCAGCCGCGACATACGGCCCCTCGGCCAGGCAGCGCGGGCAGAGGTAGCGGCCGGCTGCGCTGCGCTCGGTCCACTCGATGTAGCGGGCGCGGCGCTCGGCATGGCAGCGCTCGCAGACGCCGTGACGGTAGCGCGGCAGCGGCGCGATCGCTGCCCGGTCGGGGTTGTTCGTGAGCAGCCGGCCGGCGCGCCAGAAGTTCGCCCGATAGCGTGCCTGCACCGCGGCGAGAACGGCGCGCTCGGCGGCGATGCGATCTGCAGGCCAATGTCGCGTCCGCTCGGCCCACGCCACGAGACGCCCCCCGCCATCCAGGAAAAGCAGCGTCGCCTCGGCCGAGCCGTCGTTGAGGGTCGTGCGCGGCAAGATGCCGCCCGCCACATAGGTTTCATCGCCGTTGAACGGCAGCATCCCCGCGACCAGGTGGCGTTTCTGCGCTTCGTAGGCCCATTCGAGCATGGGGAAGAGCGTGTTCAGAAAGGCATCGGACGGAAGGGGTGCGTATTGCGTATTGCGTAGTCCGTTGTGGTCTTCTGCCCCGTGTTCTTCCTGTCCAAGCGTCGGGCGGGCGTTCGCCAGGTCGAACGCTTGCCGGATCAGGTAGCCGGTGATCTCCACCTCGTCGTTCTCGTGGACGTGGAACGCGCCGTCCACCCCGGCGGCCTGGGCGTTGTGGATGCGGCCGTGGCGCTGCCAGATGCGCCAGTAGAAGTCCATGATGGCGCGCGCTTCGGCGATGTGGCCGAGCGCCAGCAGCCCGCGCGCCACGCCATACTGATCCCGCACGTAGCACAGATGGTAGTTGTGGCCGGCGAGCACGCCGCCCTCGGCAGACTGCTGCGCCTTGATCAGCACGGCCACGTTGTCGGCCGCGCGGGAGAGCTTGTAGCGCAAGATGTCATCTTGCGCTACATTCAGATCAGGGCGGGCGCGTGTGAAGCCGTGCCACCAGCGTCGCGTGCATTCCAATAGCTCGGCCGGCGGCGCGGCGAGCGCGGCCTCGGCTGCCCGGATCGCTTCGGGATAAGACGGCCCGCCCGCGATGTACAGCCAGCTCTCGCCCGGACCGCAGGTCATGCTGAGGCCCGCCGTTTGGGCCGAAGCATCTCGCGTGCCATGCGCCGCTCCGCGCCAGGCGACCTGATAGCAGGCCGGGGCGGGGAACGGATAACGGCTGTAGAACGGCGCGCCGGTCGGGATCTCGCACAGCCAGCCGCCGATTCCATGGCCCAGGCGACCGCCGTTCTCGATGATCGTGGTCGCGGGATGCTTGAGCGAGAGGCGAAAGCGGAGCGCCGCGTCGAGGCGCAGCCATCGCACCAGGCAGGGCGCCTCCGCAGCCACGAAATCCACGATCTCCCCGATGACCTGCCCGCCGGTTAGCAGCCGATGCGTCCAGATGGCCGCGCCGGCTTCCCGCGCGGAGCGCGCTTCGATGGCCGCGGGCATATCGAGCGCCAGCCCGCCCAACGTCGGCGCGCTGTAGGGCGGCCCGAAGATTTGGATCAGATTCGGCCCCTGGCC
>CAZYHE010000101.1:0-10492 GCA_964647225.1 uncultured Anaerolineales bacterium | reverse complement strand
CGCCGCGACCGATGGGAGCTTTCGCCGGCCCGCCGCGCCGACTTGGATCGTTTCGGCGCGGCCTGCCGCACGCAGCCGGAGATGGCGGGCATGGTATCGGTGCTCTTCGACCGGCTGCTGCCGCGCACCCGGCAGGAGGATGCGGCCGGTCACAGCCTGGATGACGCCGATGCGTCCATCCTGGCCGAACACGGCTTCGATCGCGTGCAGCACGAACAGATCCGCGCGGAGCTACGCAACGGCCGCATCGGCCTGGCGCAGAATCGGCTCTCCGTCCGCACCGACATTCGCGATGTGCGGCCGGAAGACGTGACAGACCTGAAGGAGCTGGGCGACTTGGCGGAACTGACGCGGGAAGGGCTGGATGCGCTGGCCGCCGGCGCAGTCGCCGTGGTCAGCCTGGCCGGCGGGATCGGCAGCCGCTGGACGCAAGGGGCCGGGGCGGTGAAGGCGCTCCATCCCTTCTGCAAGCTCGGCGGCCGGCACCGCAGCTTCATCGAGGTGCATCTCGCCAAGAGCCGGCGCATCGGCCGGCTGGCGGGCTATGCCCTGCCGCATGTCATCACCACCAGCTATCTGACGCACGGGCCGATCGAGGCGTATCTGGCCGGAGAGGGCGACCGCGAGGGTCGCCCCTACGGGTATGCTGGCCCGCTGTTCCTCTCGCCGGGCCGCGCCATCGGTCTGCGCATGATCCCGATGGCGCGCGATCTGCGCTTTGCGTGGGAGGAGATGCCGCAGCAGTTGCTCGACGAGCAGCAGCAGAAGGTGCGCGACAGCCTGCGCGCCGCGCTGACCGGGTGGGCGCAACGGGCCGGCGAAGGCAGCGATTACACCGACAATGTGCCGCTGCAATGTATGCATCCCGTGGGGCACTGGTACGAAGTGCCGAACATGCTGAAAAACGGGGTTTTGGCGCGGCTCCTGGCCGATCACCCGGCGCTACAATATCTGATGGTGCATAACATTGATGCGCTGGGCACAGATGTAGACCCGGCGGTGGTCGGGCTGGTGATGCGCCTGGGCGGCGCGTTCACCGCCGAGGTGATCCCCCGCACCATTGACGACCGGGGCGGCGGGCTGGCGCGCGTGGATGGCCGGCCGCGGCTGCTGGAAGGGCTGGCGATGCCGCGCGAAGAGGCCGAGTTCAGCCTGTCATACTACAACTCCAACACGAGTTGGCTGCACATTGACCGTTTGCTGGCGGTCTTCGGGCTGACGCGCAGCGACCTGACCGATGACGAGAAGGTCACGGCTGGCATTCGCGCCGTCGCGGGCCGGATGCCCACCTACGTCACCCTGAAAGATGTGAAAAAACGCTGGGGCCACGGCCAGGAGGACGTCTTTCCGGTGGCGCAATTCGAGAAGCTCTGGGGCGACATGACCGCGCTGCCCGAGCTGGCGTGCAAGTTCATCGCCGTGCCGCGACGCCGCGGGCAAAACCTGAAGGATCAGGCGCAGCTCGACGGCTGGCTCCGCGACGGCTCGGCCGCCTATGTCGAGACATTATGTGAATGGGAATGAAAGGGACGCCTACGGCGCGAACAACGATGTTCATACTTCTGACCGGTCCGGTGCATGAAGGCAAAACCACAGCCTGTTGGAAAGCGATCCCTGGCATGCGCTCTGCCGGCTACAAAGTGGCCGGCTTCATCTCACCGCCGCTGCTGAACGCCGCAGGCAGCAAAGTCGGCATCGAAATGATGGATCTGACGACCGGCGCCCATCAGACGTTCGCGCGCGTCCGCGAGGCGAACGAAACGACCACGATCGGCGTCTATCAAATTAGCGACGAAGCGATCGAATGGGCGCGCCGGGTGCTGGCCGCGGCCTTACTCGCCAACACCGATTGGTTGGTGATAGATGAAATCGGCCCGTTGGAGCTTCATCAGGGGGCCGGGTTTGCCTTCGCGCTGCCGGCGCTGGCCGATCCGCTGCGCGTCCCGAACGCGATCGTCATCGTGCGCGAGTCGCTGATCCAGGAACTATCGGAACGGCTGGGGCGCACCGACATTGTCATCGTGCGCGTCGCTGCCCAGAATCGCGGGCAGATCCCCGCGCAACTGGTCAAGCTCGCCACATCAGCGAGGCGCTGACGGAAGCCCAGACCGGTCAGGTATCTCGAAACCTGACCGGTCGCGCCTGGAGAAATATGCCCGCATCCAATTGGTATACGCTTATCGCGGCGGTGGGCCTGCTGGCGCTCGCCCTGCTGAACAATCCTGGAGTGACACTGATCACAGCTACCCTCGGCATCGTGGCCGGCCTGATATTGGTAAGTCGCGGCCCGCTCGGCCGCGGCGGCGTCTTCGCCTTCGTCGGCTGCGTGATCGCCGCGGCGCTGGCGGTTTTCGGCTTGCTGCGCTGATGAACAGGCCGATCGAACTGTGAACCATACCATGCGTCTTGCCCTGTTCATCTCGATCTTGACCCTGGCGCTGACCGCGTGCGGCGGCAAAGGGCAACCGACCGTCCAGCCAACCGCGCCGGCCAGACCGACGTTGGTCCCGACCTTCACGGCGGCCGCGCGCGTCACCGCGACTCCCGCGCAACCCACCGCGACTCTGTCGCCCACCCCCACGCCCACCCTCACCCCCGCGCCGACCGCCACCCCAACGCCGACCAGCATACCGACAGCCACCCCGCCGCCGCCGGCCCGGCTGGAAACCGGCCGTTACCGCCAAGCCATCGGCGATTGCGATGGGGCGCGCCGCGAGTTTGCGGGCGTAATCGCCGATGACCCCAACCCCAACGAGGTCGCGGAGGCGCGCTACCGGCTGGCCTCCTGTTACTTGCGGGATGATGCCCCCAGCGAGGCGGCCGGCGTATTGGTGCAGCTTCTCGCTTCGGCCCCGCCGACCGCGACGCACCGCATCCCGGCGACCTTCCTGCTTGGCGAAGCGTTGATCGCGCTCAATCGCTGGCCTGAAGCCGAATTGAGCTTCGCCGCCTATCTGCCGCTCGTGCCCGAGCTCAACGCCCTGACCTGGCAGCGCATCGGCGCAGCGCGGCGGGGGGCGGGCGACCTGCCGCGCGCCACTGAGGCGTTCAGCACGGCCCTCAAAACCTCACCCGACTGGGTCAACACCGTCGCGATCCGCCGCACGCTGGCCGACCTGGCGCTGGCCCAGAAGGACATCGCTGCGGCGGTGGCGCAATACGATGCGCTGCGGGGCGATGCAGCGACGGGCGGCTGGAGCGCGGAGATGCACTGGCTGGCCGGCGCGGCGTTGGCGCAAGGGGCAGAGGCAACCAACCCGCCGGCCGAGGCAAAGCAGCGCTGGCAGGCGGCCGTGGACGCCGACCCGACCAGCGCGTATGCCCACCGGGCGATGGCCGCACTTGTCGAAGCCGGCGTGGCGGTGGATGAATACCAGCGCGGCCTGGTCAATTACTTCGTCGGCAAATACGCGCTCGCCAACGCCGCGTTCGACCGGCTGCGTGCGACCGACCCCACCGGCCGGAAAGGGGATGCCTGGTACTACGCCGGGCTGAGCTATTTGGGACAGGGGCAGATCGAGCGCGGGCTGGCCGAACTGGGCAACCTGATCGCGGCGTACCCGGAGAACAGCCATTGGGCCGACGCGTGGCTGGCGCAGGCGTCGGGCCGGGCGCAGGCCAAAGACCTGGCCGGGGCGATCTCGACCAGCCGCCAGTTCGCGAGCCAGCGGCCCGATGCGCGGCAAGCGCCCACCGCGCTCTGGCGCGCGGCCAACTGGCAGGCCGAATCGGGCGACCTGGCCGGGGCGGCCGGCGCCTATCGCAGCCTGGCCCGCAAATACCCGGCCGCCGACGAAGCCTGGCGCGCCTACCAGGCCGCGGGGCTGATCTACTTCCAGCGCGGCGACTGGCCGGCCGCGGCCGAGACATGGGGCGAAATGGCCGCGGCGCCGCTGGAACCGTTCACCAAACCCGTTGCCTACTACTGGTTGGGTCGAGCACAGGCCGCGGCCGGCGACACCGAGACCGCACGACAAGCCTGGCAAAAGGCGGTTCAGGCCGATGGACGCAGCTATTATGGGCTGCGCGCGGCGGCGTGGCTGGCAAAATCGGCAAATCAGCAAATCAGCACGACACCGGTGGCCGGCGCCCAACCGGCGACCGCAGAATCGGCTGACCGCGCTGAGTTAGCGTCCTGGCTCAAGAGTTGGGCCGGGGAAGGATCGCTGGCATTGCCGGCGGCCGTCACAGCAGATGCGGATTGGCGGCGCGGCCAGGCACTGCTCGACCTGGGGCGACGGACGCAAGGGTTGGCCGCCTGGGCGCGCGTGCTGGATCGCCACGCGGATAATGGGTGGGCGTTGGCCGCGCTGGCCCTGGCCCTCCGAGACGCCGGCGCGCCCCAGTTGTCCATCCTGACGGCCGAGAAGCTGGCGGCGTTGGCGCCGGCGAACAGCCCCGCGCCGCCCGCCGCGCTCGGCCGGCTCATCTATCCGCTGCCATACGCGCGGTTGATCCAGCAGGAGGCCGGCCAGTGGGGGCTGGACCCGCTGCTGCTGGCCGCGGTGATCCGGCAGGAGAGCCGCTTCGAGGCGGCCGCGACCTCATCGGCCAGCGCGCAGGGGTTGATGCAGATCATGCCGGACACCGCCGAGTGGATCGCCGGGCAGCAGGGGCGCGGCGGTTTCAAGCCGGAGCAAGCCTATTGGCCGTACATCAACGTGGATTTCGGCGCGTACTATCTCAACTGGGCGCTCAAGCAACTCGACGGCAGCCTGGCGGCCGCGCTGGCGGGTTACAACGGCGGGCCGGGCAATGCGTTCCGCTGGCGCAAGCTGGCCCCCGGCGACGATGATCTGATGGTCGCACTGATTGACTACGGCGAGACGCGTATTTACGTGCAGCAGGTGTTGGGCCAGCTCGACGCGTATCAGCGTTTGTATGCTCCGCGACCGGGGCCTTAAAGCACAATTCCCCGGCCCACCCGCCAGGGAATTGTACTGCTCAACCTTATGGAGGAGGAATCTTGCCTGGATTCGGGTTGCCCCGCCCGAAACCTTATGCTGACCACATGATGCCACAGTCAGATTAATGCTACATGAGAAGAACTTAAGGCTTCGCTCAGAAGCAAGACTTACATAGCGCATCGCTGAGCGCCCTGAGCGGAGCAGCGGTCTTTTTCGCTGCGTAGTCGAAGGGTGCGGTCTGACAAAATGCGCTTCGGCGTGCTTCGACTACGGCCAGCAAACGCCGCTGGCCTCCGCTCACGCTTCGCAGTGCCTCCGCTTGGCTGACTGCGTAACTCCTGTCAGAGGGAACCGCTCACGGCGCGACCACCCACTTCAGATCCGGCGGGACGACCTGCCACCAACTGTTGCCGGGCTTGAGGGGGATGTCCTTGCCCGCCCCATCTACGATGCGGAAAGGCTCCCGCCGCCCGGACCGGATCCACTTCCCCTCATACACCTTGCCATCGCGCAACACCTTCGCCGGGCCTTCGCCCCAAAGCTGGATCTCGATGGAGCAATTCGAGCAGGCCTGCCCCTGGCCATCCATCGTCGTTCCATGCTCCAGGATCAGCGTTTTCACATGCGACGCGGTCAGGATCACGACATCCGCGGCGCTCAACTGCTCACCGGTGACCTTGTCCACATGGGCCGCGCCGCCCATCTCTCGCTTCCATCGTCCAGAAGCCGCATCATACGTCCACTTGACCTGGAAGCGCGGATAGGGAAGGGTGATGCTGCTGGCGGTCGCGCCGCCGGCCGGCGCAGTGGGCGCAAAAACCCAGCCGGCCGCGGGCTGCGGTCGCTGATTCAAGCCCTTCTTGGCGACCACCTCGGCCAACTTGACGGTGTTTGCAAATAGATTATCGGGCACGACGATGTTCGGATCGCGGAAGAACCCGGCCCCGGCGGCGGTCTCGTTGAGCACGAGCTTGCTGAAGTCGGACGCCATGAGCTTGTCCACGACCGGCTGCACGCCGCCGGAATAGGCCAGCACCGAGTCGAAGATCGCCGGCAACTCCACGTCAATCAACCGGGCGCTGCGCACCGAGCCGACCCGTTCGGCGTCCTGGCTGTGGAAGAGCACCGTGAAGCGCGTCTCGCTGTATTCGACCGGGCTTTCCACCACGATATCGGCCTTGCTCAAGCCCGACTGCGGATGGACGCTCTGCTGGTTGGCGACCTTGATCGCCATCGGACGCCGTTCAAGCACCTTGGGGTCCGCCGGTTTCAGCCCCGTGTAGGGTGAAATGTTGGGGTCGCGACCCGGCACGATGACGCTCGTATCCACCGTGGGCGTCGGCGTGGCCGCAGGGGTGGCCGTGGCCGTGGGCGGCAGCGGGGTAGGCGTGGGCGCCGGCGTATCGGTGGGCGCCACTGTGGCGGTCGGCGCGGGCGGTTTGGTCTCGACGGGACGCGGCGTGCGCGTCGGCGTCGGTGTCGGCTCCGCTTGCCGCCCCGTGCATGCGCCGATCAAGGCTGAAAAGAGGACGAGCGCGATCAGCCCACCGCCGATCAGCCCCAGACGAGTTCGTACTGACATTCCTACCTCCCGATCCGATGAAGTTAACTGGAGGCTGGCTGCAAATGGCGCACCTCCCAACTCATTTCCGGGCCGATTATATCACCGGTGCAGCCGTTCGAGCACATTTCGAGGCCAGCCCGTGCAATCGCTACTCGATGACGATCAGGCCTTTTTCAAGCGCATAGCGCACCAACTCCACCCGGCTGTGCAGGTTGAGCTTCGCCATGATGTTCTCGCGGTGCCGGTTGACGGTCTTGATGCTGATCACCAACTGATCGGCGATCTCCTGGTTGCTGCGGCCCTGGGCGATGAGGGTCAACACCTCGCGCTCGCGCTCGGTGAGGGCATCGAAGCTATGGCCGGGACGCTCGGCGCCGGCATGCGTTGAGCGCTGCAAAAAGTCTTGAACCAACGAGCGCGCGACCGAAGGAAAGAGAAAGACCCCACCGCCCTGCACCGCGTGGATCGCCGAGATCAGATCGTTGGGCGCCGCGCGCTTGGGCACATAGCCCGATGCGCCCGCGCCCAGCATCTCGAAGAAATACTGGTCATCTTCATGCATGGTGAGGGCCAGCACCACCACGTTAGGGTGATCCGCCTTGATGCGCCGCGTCGCCTCGATGCCATTCATATCGGGCATCGAAATATCCATCAGCACGACGTCCGGCGCGAGGTCGTCGGTCAGGCGCAACGCCTGCGCGCCATTCTCCGCTTCCCCAACGATCTGCAGCTCAGCATCCGCGCCCAGCAACATGCGCAGCCCGGCGCGCACCACGGCATGATCATCTACCAGCAAAATCCGAATTGGATTCATCAAGCCTCTCCAGACATCCGGTTTAAACCGGAGGGCAGCGGCAGCTCGACCACCACACGCGTCCCCTGGCCCGGCGCGGAGTGGATGCTCCAGCAGCCGCCCACCAGCGTGATCCGTTCGCGCATCCCGACCAGGCCCAGGCCGCTGCCGAACGCGTTAGGCCCTGGGTGGGCCGCCTCTGGGCTAAACCCCACACCGTTATCGCTGATCTCCAAGCGCGCGATGCCCGACCGCTGCTCAAGGATCACAGTGGCGCGCGTTGCGTGTGCGTGGCGTGCGATGTTGGTCAGCGCCTCTTGCGCCACGCGGAAGAGCGCGGTCTCATATTGTGGCGGCAGGCGGTGCGCCGGCCGATCGGCCGACAGCGTCACATTGATCTCAGGATGCCGCAACGCGTATTGCTGAACATATGAACGCAGCGCCGGCGCCAGGCCCAGGTCGTCGAGCAGGGCTGGCCGCAGATCCGACATGATATGGCGCAACTCGGTGATGGCCTGATCCGTGACATCACGCAGATTATGCACCAACGTCCGCCCCTCGGCCGCCCCATCGCCGCCCATCCGGTTGAAACCGGACGCCTCGACCGCAGCCAACCCCATCGCCAGCGCGGTGAGCTTCTGCCCCGTCTCGTCGTGCAGCTCGCGCGCGATGCGCTGGCGTTCCCCTTCCTGGGCGTTGACCAGTTGCCGGAACAGCTCCGCCAACCGCGTCTCACGCTCCTGGAGAACTTGATAGAGGCGGGCGTTTTCGATGGAGGTGGTGATCTGGCGGGCAAAAGCAGCCAACAGGTTCAAATCCTGGCTGGCAAAAGGTCTGCCCTCTGCCGATGATGACATGACCAGGCTGCCCACCAGTTCCCCCTGCGCCACCAACGGCACGCCCAACGTGCGGTACGGCCCAGATGATTCTTTCGGCGCGACATTCCCGTCAACATCCAAATCTTCGACGATCACGATTTCGCCGGCCAGATCCACGCCCACCGCCTGACCGCTCTCCATGACGCGACTGACTATTGTGGAGAGCGGCGGGGCCGCGGCCGGCGCCACAGCCTGGGGATGCTGATAGGTTTGGGCCGGTTCAGCCAGACCGGATTGCTTCAGAAAGATCGCCGTACACCATACTCCTGCGAAGCTATTGGCGATCTGGTAGAGGGCATAGTGCAGCACTCGATCCCACTCGATCGTCGAGCTGAGGGTGCGGGACATCTCCACCAGGGCCGACAGCTCGCGGGTCGTGCCGCGCAGTTGGACATTGAGCGCCTCAACCTCCTGCGTACGCCGTGCTTGCGCCTCGAGGGTCGCGGCCTGGGCCTCGATCCGCGCCTTGTGGGCGCGCGCCAGCCGCAGCCGCCCTTCGGCCTCGAAGGCGCGCAACGCGTTGCCCAGCGTGACGGCAATGGCAACGGCGGCCGCCCCGCGCAACAACTGCACCGGGAAGCCGAACGCGCGCACGAAAAACGCCGTATTGATCACTTGGGAGGGTGCGACGATGCTTGGCCGCACGAACGCCTGGCCGATCACACCATACACAAAGAAGGCCAGGGCCGCCCACAGCAACGCCTGCCCATAGGATGACATGCCGCGTTTGTGAAAATCGCGGCGCTCGCGCAACAACGCCCAGGATGCCAAGAGCGCGCCCGTGATCCCCAGGATGTAGCGCGACAGGACATCGGCGGCCACCACCAGGTCATCCAGGGTGGGGCGCTGCCGGAGATAGACGAGCAAGACGGCCGCCAGCCAGACCCCGATCATCGCGGCGACCTGGCCGTAGCTGGCGCGCGGCCGCGCCTCGGCATCGGGGAGCAGGCGCGCGCCGAAGGCCAGCAAAAAGACAAACGAAACGGTGAGCGAGATCACACGAAACAGCTCTTCGGCCAGACCCGCGGTATACCCCGTTGCATGAGCGGCGAAGATCTGGAACATCTCGAACCATTCGTGCGCGCCATGCACGAAGCCGAAGAGCGCCAGGGGCAGCAAGGCGCGGGCAAAACGGAATTCGGTGGCGCGGCCTGATTCCAGGAGCACCACCAGCCCAAGCGAAAAGAACGCCAACCCATAGAAGAAGTAGACGTAGACGATATTGCGTATCAGAAACGCTGAGACCACGTCCATGATCGCCCCGGAAGGAAAAAGGAACCGCGAAGACGCTAAGATCGCCAAGTAATCGCTTCAAGTCTTTGCGAACTTTGCGCCTTGGCGGTTCAATCCGTGCCCCTTGTCCAAGAAACTCGCAGGCGCCTAACGACGCTGCGCGCGCAAATAGGCGACGCTCGCCCGCGTGCCTTCTCGGAAGTCACCGCCGCCCTCATATTCACTGCACACCGCGCCCCGGTAGCCGCGATCCGCCAACACGGCCAGCCACTCGGCCACGGGCAATTGGCCGGCGCCGGCCGGCACAAACTCGAAGACGGCCGCCTCACCCCCAGCCGCCGCGCGCCAGACGCCATCCTTGACGTGCAGGCTGACGATGTGCGGCAGCACCGCCGCGAAGTCGGCGCGCACCTGGGCGAGATTGTGCCCGGCCCAGGCGAAGTTGCCGGTGTCGAGCGTGACCCCCACGTTCGCCGCGCCCGCCTTGCACGCGTCCCCGATCAGCCGAGCGAGGGCCGGCCCGTCGTTCAGCAGGCGACCGTGATTCTCAATGGCGAGCGTCACCCCCAGCGGGGCCGCCTGCCGCGCCGCCTCTCGCAGGCCCGCAACCAGCCACGGCCAGGCCGCGTCGAGGGTCAGACCCGGCTTGAGATCACCCGAAAAGGCCCGCACAACTCCGACCCCCAGCGCGTGCGCCGCGCGGCACGCAACCAGCAAGCGCGCGACCTCGGCCGTGCGCGCCGCGGGGTCGGCCTGGGCAAAATCGCAATAGCCGCTCACCGCGCTGATCGTCAAGCCGGCGGCCGCGGCCCAACCGCGCACCTGCGCCGCGCTCGCGTCATCCAAGGTCAAGCCGGCGTGCAGCCCCGGCCGGCCGTTGATCTCGATGCACTCGCCGCCGAACGCCGCAATCTCGTCCATCACTTGCGGCAGTGGCGTGTTGCCCCACCCCAAACTTACAGCGCCGATCTTCATGTTCGATCTCCCCAAATCCTCTGAATCTTTTGCGCGGCCGCGACGATGCTGTCCATATCCCCCCGGTCGCCCAGCAGCGTGTTCTGTCCCAGCCAGATCGTGTGCTGCGTCGCCCAATCTGCATTGGGGCAAGGGGCCAACT
>CAZYHE010000100.1:2432-10637 GCA_964647225.1 uncultured Anaerolineales bacterium | reverse complement strand
CGCTGGCGGTAGATGGCGATAAAGAGCGCCACGCCGACCGCGGCCTCGGCCGCCGCGACGGTGACGACGAAAACGGCAAATGCCTGGCCGACCAATTGGCCGAGCGCCGTGTAGCGCCAGAACGCCAGCAGGTTGATATTGACGGCGTTCAGCATCAACTCGACGCCCATCAGGACGGCGACAGCGTTCTTGCGCGCCAGCACACCGAAAATGCCGATGCAAAACAACGCCGCCGCAAGGATCAAGTACCAGGTGAGTGGAACCATGATCTTTACTCCCGTTCCCGCGCAATGATGATCGCGCCGATCATTGCGGTGACCAACAACACCGAGGCGACCTCGAACGGCACGGCATAGACGCCGACGAAATCCGCGCCGAGCTGTTGGATGGCGTCGGCCGGCGGGACGCCGGTCGCCACGGGCCAGGCCACGCGCGTCACCACGGCAGCGAGGCCCACGAACAGCAGGGCCGCAAACCCACCGGCCAGGCCCCATTGGCTGTTGAAGCGCGGCTGCTGCGGATCCATGATCCGGCGCGTGAGCATGATGGCAAAGATGATCAGGATCGAAATCGCGCCGATGTAGATCAGCACCTGGACGACAGCCAGGAACTCGGCGTGCAACAAGATGAAAATGCCAGCAATGCCGAAGAACGCCGCAATCAACCACAAGGCGCTGTGCAGCAGATTGCGGGTCGTAACGACCATCAGCGCCGCGCCGAGGATCAGCACGCTCAACAGGACAAAGAAAATCTGCTCCATACCCCGTTCCTTTTGATAGTCCGGCGGACAGGCCGATGGCTCAGGCGACGGCCACGCCTCGCTGTGCGGCGTAGCGTTTGGCGGCCCGGCCCATGAGCGTCAACGCGACCACCGCGGCGGCGACGTTCCCGACCAGCACCAACGCCCATTGTAGCAGTATATGCACGGGCAGCTTGATCATGGCCGCGATCCACAAGAAGTTGAACAGGCCCAGCGGCACTAATACCTTCCAGGCGAGGCCCAACATCTGGTCAATGCGGAAGCGCGGCCAGGTGCCGCGGATCCACATCAGCAGGAAGACGATCAGGACGGACTTGGCGATGAAATAGAGCGGCCCGAGCGCGGGGACGATGCCGGCAAGCGGCCCGCGCCAGCCGCCCAGGAAGAGCGTAGTGGCAATCGCGGAGACCGCCAGCAGGTTGCCATATTCGGCGATGTAGAACCAGCCAAATTTCAGCCCGCTGTACTCGACGAAATAGCCGGCCACGATCTCCGAGTCTGCCTCGACGAGGTCGAAAGGCGCCCGGCCGGTCTCGGCGGCGGCGGCCAGGATGTAGGTGACGAAGGCGACCGGCAAGACCAGGGCGAAGGGGATGGCTTGCAGTTCGACGATCTCGCCCATCTTCATCGTGCCGACCAGCAGCACCACCGCGCCCATGGCGAGCACCATCGGGATCTCATAGCTCAGGAGCTGTGCGACGATACGGAACGCACCGATCAGCGCGAATTTGTTGTTGGATGACCAGCCGGCCATAATGACCGAGATCGTCGAGATGGAGCCGATCGCGACCAGATAGAGGACGCCGATGTTGAGATCCTGGCCGATAACCCCGCGGCCGAAGGGGATGACCGTCCAGAGCAGCGCCGCCCCGATGAAGATCACCAGGGGGGCGATATTGAAGACCGGTTTGTCGGCGTTTTGCGGGACGATATCTTCCTTCGTCAACAGCTTGATCGCGTCCGGGATCGCCTGGAAGATGCCCCACGGCCCCACCCGATTCGGCCCCACCCGGTTCTGAATGCGCGCGATGACCTTGCGTTCCATGACCGTCAGGGTCAAAGTCGCGATCACGGGCATCAAGACGAGCAGGATGGCGACCACCAGGTAATTGACGAGCGTCACCGCCCAGGTGGGCAAGAACGAACTGAGCAGCGAAGTCCAGGAGTTGCCGAGGTTCACGAAAAAGTTACTGATGTATTCCATATTATCGCCACTCCAGCGCGCCCTTGCGCCAGGCATAGAGCAACCCGCCGAGCAGGATCGCGACGAAAATCACCATTTCCACCAGGGCAAAGAGGCCAAGTTTGTGATACGCAACTGCCCAGGGGAAGATGAAAGCCACCTCGACATCGAAGACGACAAAGACCAGGGCGTACAGATAGTATTGGGCCTTGAACTGCACCCACGTGTCGCCGATCGTCTCCATGCCGCATTCGTAGGTGGCGGCTTTGGCGGAATTGGGTTTCTTGGGACGTATCGCCCACGCCAGCGTGAGACCGATGATCGGGACTGCCAGGGCGATCAGGAAGAAGATCGCAACAAACAGATATTGTGATTGCACTGCCTCCCCTCCTTTGGGTGGATCACGCCCAGGCCCGGCGACCGAACATGCGGGGCGGGCGCGGGCCATGTCGCAGATGTATCAGGGTGAGGTAATTGAATCGCTGCCAAAAACGGGCGAATTGTAGCACAGGACACAATAGAATGCAAGGTTGGAAATCGGGAATTCGCAGCGGGGTCATAGCCGGTGTGCGTGGATTTGCACATCCGGCGAAATGGCGCGATAATAGGATCCAGCAGGGCACGATAGACCGCGTGGCTTTGTCCGGCGGCCTCCTCCCCCCGTAGCCCTGTATATTATCTTTGTCGCCCCGGCAGCGGGGCTTCCGCGATGAGATGACGCTCGTCTATCTCGCTGTCGCTTGGTGCGCAGGGATCTGGCTGGCCCACCAACTCTGGGGGCTGGCCGTGATCGGCTGCGGCACGTCCGGCTGGCTGTTCGCCGCGCCGGCGTTGGCCGCGGCCGCGATCGCCGCGCTGCTGCGCCAGCGCGCGCAGGTGCGCTGGGCGGCCGTCCTGCTGATCCTGTTGCTGCTGGGCGGCTGGCGTTACCAGCAACACCCCTTCGCCGCTTGCGCTTCGGCGACCACCCTGGCTTCCTACAATGGTTCGGCTGAAACCCCGGTTCGTGCGTCGGTCGAGGGCGTGATCGCCGGCTATCCGGACGTGCGCGACACGCGCACCTTCTACCGGCTGCGCGCCGACACGCTGACCATCGGCGCACGCACGATCCCGGTGCAGGGCGATGTATTGGTCCAGGCGCCGCGCTTTCCCGCCTACGCGTTCGGCGACCGGATTCGCGCCAGCGGTCAGCTTGAAACACCCCCCACCTTCGACGACTTCGACTATGCGGCCTACCTGAGCATGCGCGGGGTTCACAGCCTGCTGCGCCGCGCCCGCACCGAACTGATCGCCCAAGACCAGAGCCGTTCCTTCTGGACGATCCTGTACGGCCTGCGCGCACGCGGCGCCGAGCTGCTGAACCGGGCGCTCCCGGAGCCGGCGGCCGCGTTGGCCAACGGCATGTTACTCGGCATCGAGAGCGGCATCCCCGATGACGTGGGTGAAGCGTTCCAGGCGACCGGCACATCGCATGTCATCGTCATCTCCGGCAGCAACATCGCGCTGCTGACCGGTGTGCTGATGGGCCTGCTGGCGCGCGTGCTGGGCAAGGCCCGCGCGCCGTATCCCGTGGCGGTCGCCGTCATCTTCTATGTGTTGCTGGTCGGCGCCGATCCGCCGGCCTTGCGCGCGGGCATCATGGGCGTCCTCTACGTGATCGCGATCGCCCTGGGCCGCGCCAGCACCGCCTACGTCTCGCTCTGCGCGTCCGCGCTGATCATGTGTTTGCTCAACCCGTTGGCGCTGTGGGACATCGGCTTCCAACTCAGTTTCTCGGCCACGCTGGGGCTGATCCTCTTCACGCCGCCGATCCAGGCGCGCTTCGAGCGGTTCTTTGCCCGCCACCTTTCCGAAGATCGCAGCCGGCAGGTGATGGGCGTGCTGAACGACGCGCTGATCGTCACCCTCGCCGCGCAAGTGCCGACCCTGCCGCTGCTCGTCTACTACTTCGGCCGGCTCTCGCTGGTGTCGTTGGTCGCGAACTTCCTGATCTTGCCCGCGCAGCCGCCCATTATGATCGGCGGCATGGCAGCCCTGGTCGTCGGGCTGATCTGGGAGGTTCTGGGGCGCGTCGCAGCCGTGATCCCCTGGTTCTTCCTGACCTACACGACGGCCGTGGTCAGCGCGTTGGCGGCCGTGCCACTGGCATCGGTGGAGACCGGCGCCGTGGGGCGATTGCTGGCTGTGCTCTACGGCGTTGGTTTGGCTATTGCAATGGCGTTTCGCCGGTTTCCACGGCTGCGCGCTCTGCTGCCGCCGCACGCCGGTCGCTGGCTGGCCGCGGCGGCCGGCTCCGCCTGGCTGATGCTGATGGCGATCAACCAGATACCCGATGGGCAGTTGCATGTGACGTTCATTCCCGGCGAAGATGGCGAAGTTGTGCTGATCACAACGCCGGGGGGCCGGCGCGCCTGGGTGTGGGATGGCCGGGGAGATGGCGCGGCCCTGGCTACGGCGACGCGCGCTGAGCTGTCCGCTGGCCGGCCGGAGATGAGCCTGGCCGTCGGGCCTGACGCCGGCGACCTCTGGCCCGGCGCCCGCGCGCTCGAGCCGGAGCATACTCCGCCGGGCACGGTCGTGCGCCTCGATGGGACGGTGGAGTTGATCCGTCTCGCGGCGGGCGACGGGTGGCTGTTGCGCTACGGCCGGTTCCGCACGCTCGTGCCGGCAACGATCCGCCCCGAAGCCCAGGCCGAGCTACTGCGCGCCCCGCTGGAGGATCCCCCGATCACCCTCCTGAAAGCGCCGGGCGCGGGCACGGGGGTCTGGCCGACGGAGGAGTTCCTCGCGGCGCGCTCACCCCAGGTGATCCTCTGGCCGGACGATACAACCTACCCACCCAACGTCGCCGCATGGCTTAGCCAACGCCGCGCGACCCGCATCCCGGGCGCCGGCGTGGTGGAAGTGACCAGCGATGGTGATCGCATGTGGCTTGCGCAGCGGAGCGGGATGGTCAAACGGTAACATCGCCCGGTCGGGCGCCTCTTGCCGCGCGGTTTGCCAGATAACGCGTCCCGTGCTATCATTTCACCGTCTTTTGTGAAATCTGGTGGTCAACCTCAAACCCACACGAGGAGGAAATCATGATCATCCGCGGCAAGCTCGTGGCTGAAACACCGATCTATCGAGGGAATGCCCGCAAGACGCTGTTCACTCGCGACGGCGATGGCAGCCAGCGGCTGGTCTCGCTGGCCGGTGAAATCTCCGGCACAGCCCAGGCCCTGATGGACGCCTTCATCGGCCAATCACGCGATGGTCGCAATATCGGCCTGCTGAACCGCTCCTGGCAGCGTCTCTACGGCGATGCGCTGCCCGATGGCCTGATCACGCGCGTGGATTGCCGGTTGCAGGATGCCGGCTATGCCCAGGATCACTTTTTCGATCTGCGCATGGGGCTGAAGCTGGATGAAGACCGCTGGGCCTCCGAGGCAAACGCCAACTACAAGATGGAAACGGTCTTTCGCAATGCGGCGTTCGACTTCAGCATGATGATCAACGACGCGGTTCTGGAACGCGGCGAGAATCGGGCGCGACTTTACTATTTGCTCCAGGAGATGCGCGAGGGGCGGTTCTGGTTCGGCGCCGGCAAGAGCAAGGGCCTGGGCCGTGTCCGGTTGGAGGCCGAGATTGGGGGCGCGGCCCCGGCGGCGCCCAACCTGCGGCCCGACGCCAACCATCTCAAGGTCGTCTTTCGGTTCAATGCCGACAATCCGGTGCTGGTCGGTTGGAACTGGGGCAAGGTGGATCCCGATGTGCCCGCGTTCGCCGCGATCGAAGGCCGGCTGCTCGTCGCCGCGATGCGCGACATCCCGGAGCCGGTCCGCCAACGGCTGGAGATGGTCATCGGCGGGCCGATCCTCAGCCCCGAAGATTGGAAGCGCAAGCTGGCCGACTACCTCCCCCGCACCATCGGCCTGTGGCTCCAGGAACGCTCGAGCGGCGAGTCCGAAGTCTGGGTCCTGCGCGAGAAGGCGCTGGCGAAACTGACCAAGGGCAAGTATCCCCTTTCGCAGAAGGTGATTGACACTGCGAAATTCCTCTGCGACCAACCGTTCCCCAGCGAGTCCGCGGCCGAGGCGGCGCTCAAGGAACGGGTGGGCAACCAAGCCAAACGCATCCTGGAGGTCATGGAGCGCCAGCGGCAGACCAACCAGCAGCTCGACAAGGTCGCCTGGGGCTTGGTGATGGCGGGCCTGGGTCTGGATGCGGGCCTGGCGACGACCCTGACCGCGCAACTCAGCGACGAAGCCACGCTGACCCAGACCCTGGCGGAGGCGTGCCGGTCGGTCATGCCGCGGCTCTACCAACAGGTGGATCAACAGGTGGATCTGCTCCAGAGCGACGCCTGGGTGGATGCCGAGATCGCCAATCGCGAAGTGCATCTTAAGATCAAGGTCATGCTGCTGGAGGGCAAGATCAGCGAGGCGCAGTGGATGAACCGCAACCAGGCGCCCGAAGGGGTCAGCGCGGCCGGGTGGCGCACCTTCCTCGAAGAGCACAGCCGCGTGCGCTACAGCCACATCGTCGCCCCGATCAACCTGCGCAAGAGCATCGCCAACGACCGCAACTTCATCGCCTTCCTGAAGAGCTATCGCGCCAAGACCCGCCAGGAGTTGGCGCAGCCGCACCACGTAGATTTCCGCGCGGGTGGGCCGTTCAACCGCGATGTGGCCCGCAAATACGGCAAGCCCTACGACACCATGTTCATGCGGATGCTGACGTGGAGCCAGTCGGCGCAGGAAGGCGCCTGGGAGATGTACATCCCCGGCAGCACGGTGAAGGGCGCGTTCCGCAAGCGGGCGTCGCAGGTGCTCAAGACCCTCTGGGGCGAGTCGCCGCGTGTGACCGAGGTGATTGACTATCTGTTTGGCCGGCAGGGGCAGCGCGGCGCGGTCTATTTCTCCGACGCCTACCTGGCCGATCCGACGCAGCCGGAAAAGAATTGGTGCTCGATGGACGGCGTGCGCATGGATCCCGCGACCGCCCGGCCGGTGGAAAGCGCCAAGCACGACTATCTGTTCGCCTATGGCGACCAACTCAACTTCCAGCTTCAACTGGAGTTGCAAGACCTGACGGAACGCGACCTGCCGGCGCTGGCGGTCCTGATGCACCTGCTGGAGGATTTCCAGCAGGGTGATGTGGTCTTGGGCGGCGAGAAAACCGCCGGGTTCGGCTGGGTGAAAGCCCAGGTCAGCGAGATCACCTGGCTGACGGCTAATCCGGCCAACAAGGTGTCGGCGCAGCTTTTCCCCGACCGGACGTTAGGTCGTGAAGGCATCTGGCATCGGCTGGCGTTGAAGGATGGGGAGGCGGCCGCCGGCCTGACCTGGAGCGCGCCGTTGGTCGCCACGATGCAGGCGGCGGCCCGGCCGCCCCGCAGCCAGGGCGGCTTCATCTCGCACCGCTCATTCGGCGGCCATTCCGGCATGTTGGCCGTCGAGGCCGAGGCGCTCACCCCGTTGCACGTGCGGGAAAGCGGCGAGCCTTCCTGGAAGGCGACCCTGGCCGATGGTAACGTCAACGGCTGGGATAGCTTCTCCCTCTCCCCGGCCGAGGCGGCCTTGCGGCCCGAGACCCGGCTGTATGCCCTGCCCAGCCGCAGCCTGAAAGGGCTGCTGCGCCATGTCTACGCGATCGCCGGCGATGCGAAAGGCCCCAGCCCCGACCTGAGCCGCCTGAATCCGGTGGATAGCCTCTTCGGTTGGGTCGGCGTCGGCCCCAACCAGGCGTTGATGGGGCGCCTGGCGTTCAGCTTCGCGCCGTTCGAGGGGACGCCGGAACTGGCCTGGTTCAAGGTCCCCTATCCGTATGGCGGATGGGTCTGCGAGAACGGCGTCTGGCGGCGCAGCGCGACCAAAGGCGTGCCGATGTTCCAGATCGCCAAGACCTGGCGGCTGTTCCACCACACCCCGGTCGCGCCGCTCGTCCAGCGGTTGGCCGACTTTGCGCCGGATGCCGTCCAGGCGAGCTATGCCCGGGCGATCCTGCCAGGCGCGAAGGCGCGTTTCACCATCCGCTTCTGGAATCTGGAGAAGGAAGAGCTGCAACGGTTGATCTGGTGCGTGGGGCTGGAGGATGGTCTGGCGCACAAGTTGGGGCATCATCGTTATGTCGGTTTCGGCAGCCTGCGCCTGCGCATCCTGCCCGAAAGCGAACTGACGGATTGGGCTAAACGCTACGCCAGTCAGGAAGGCGGTCAGTCGCCGCTGAAAGCCGCGGATTGGGTGGAGCCGAAGGTAGTCGCCTACCGCGCCGAGTTGCT
>CAZYHE010000100.1:0-2332 GCA_964647225.1 uncultured Anaerolineales bacterium | reverse complement strand
GGGCCGGAGTTGCTGGCGACCCTGCAATATCTGGAACAGATGCCCGAGCTGCCCACAGAGGAAGGCGAATTGGGGCCGCCAGCCGCGGCCTTCGACGGCCCGTGTGCGCGCTGTTGGATCTACCCGCGCGCCACGGGCCGTTATTGCGCCACCTGCCAGGCGATCCTGGATCAGGCGTGGCAACTGCGCGCCACGGTGCTGCGCTCCGTCGTCATTTGGGGCTTCGTCAACCGGCTGCCCAGGGCCAGACCGGGCAGCCGCGGCTTCGGCGGCGGGGACATCTTGGCCGCGTATGTGCAAGACGATCGGCATTTCCTGCTCATGTTGCATCATGGCGAGCTAAAGTCATGGCTGCAAGACCTGGCGCTCTATTACGGTGCTGAGTTGAAGGGGCTGTTACAGATCTTCCCGACGACCGGGGGCCGCTCGGCGCAAATGGGCGAATTGCTGGCGCGCATGATCCACCAGGAGACGCGCTTTCCCCCCGACCGGCTGCGGATTCGCTTCTTCTCAAGCCTGACCCAGATCTTCAACCCCCGGCCTTACGAGAAGGAAGGCGTGCTGACGTTCGAGGTCAGCGAGTTCCTGAACACGCTCGAACTGGCCGCCGTCTTCCGCACCGTGCTCCGGCCCGACGAACAGAAGATGCTCTACGAACTGTTGCACACGGCCGATTCAGCCCAGGCGCAGTTCTACTGGGGCCGCTTCCTGGGGATGCTGGGCCAGGAGGCGCGGGACATGCTGAACGCCTGGGGCATCCGCACGTGGTCAGCGTATCAGATTAGCCTGCTCTATGAATTGGTGGATTATGTTACCTTTTATCAGTCAGGTTAACCTGATTCGCTATCTGATCGTCTGGCAGGTCACCGGCCCGTTTGTGCAATTGCCGCGCCACTTCGCGGCCGATATCTCGCAGACGCTCGGCGCGTTGATCGCGGAAAGTCTGCCGACCCAACAGGCGCGGCCCTGGCGGAGGGCGGCCGAGAGTTGGGGCAGCTTCCCCGGTGATGCGGAGGCGTCCGCGGGCGGCGCGGAGGGCAAGCCAAAAGCGCGGGGGGCGCGTCAGCGCGCGCCGGCCAGCGCCGGGGCAAGCCAGCGCGCAACGCTCAGCACCGCGCCGAGCTGGCCGGCCTGGCCCATCGAGACGATCATCTGGCCCTATCCCGGCAAGCGCGGCTACGGGCAGGGCGAGCCGATCCTGTGGGAACTGAAGCTGCTGGGCAACGACGCGGATCACGGGGTCTTCCTGGAGCTGATCCTGCCGGCGATGGAAGCCGCCGCCACGACTTCGGACGAACGATGGCGGCGGCAACGCTCCTTGTGGGGCCGCTTCGACATCCAGTCGGTGTATGTCAGCCGGGGGCCGCGTTGGGAGCCGATCGTGCATGACCGGCGGCTCGACCTGGGCTATCGCGTCACCCCGGCGCAATGGGCCGAGGGGCTGGCGCCCGATGCGCCGTCGAAACACCGGCAGCGCCGCCTGGCCTGGCTGACCCCCTTCGAGTTGGGCGTCCAGGAGCCGGACCTCCAACCGCCGCCCGAAAAAGATGAGGACACGGCCGATGGCTTGCCCGCGCCGCGTATCCCGCGCCCCATCACGCGCACGCCGGTCCCCACGCTGCGCGACATCCTGGATGCGCTGATGGCGCGGCTGGCCCCGTTGGCGCTCGGCAAGCGCGCGACGGCCGAGCAGGCGTGGGCGCTCCTCACCCCGGAAGAACAGATGGCGGTATGGCTGGATTGCGATGAGGGGCGGCTGGCGAAGGTGGATTTGCAGCGATCGGACAAGGATGCGCCCGGCCGCTGGATCGGCGAGCAGACCTTTACGAAGATTCCCCCGGGGCTGGCGCCCTATCTGGAGTTGGCGGCCACGCTCCACCTGGGCAAGTACACGCATTTCGGGTGCGGCACGTTCACGTTTGCATAGGCGCGTGGCCGCCCGTTGCGCAATTTGCCAAAATGCGCAACGGGCATACTATCTCAAACCGCCGCGGCCCCGCGTTCGGTAATCACCCGCTTCAGCATCTCCCCCAACCGCCGGATGCCTTCCTCGATCTGGGCGGGCTGGGCGTTGGAGAAGTTCAGGCGCATGGTGTTGCGGCCCCGGCCCGGCTCGGTATAGAACGCGAACCCCGGCACATACGCGACCTTGAACTGAATCGCCTCTTGGAGCAACTCCGCCGTGTCCAGCCATTCCGGCACGCGCGCCCACAGGAACAGCCCGCCTTCGGGGTGCGTCCACGAGCAGCCTTCCGGGAAATAGCGTTCCAGCGCGGCCAGCATCACGTCGCGGCGCTCGCGGTAGACGCGCCGGATCACCCGGATGTGCTCG
>CAZYHE010000099.1:6583-10648 GCA_964647225.1 uncultured Anaerolineales bacterium | reverse complement strand
GATGTAAAGTGGTTGACGGGGATGATTGACGAGATTTTGGGGTTGTAGATTGGGAATTGGGAAATTGGTAGATTGGGAAATTGGTAGATTGGGAAATCGGTAGATTGGGAATCGGTAGATTGGTGCGCCAACGACACTGATCGGTCCGATCCCCAACCTACCAATCTACCAACTACTAACCTACCAACCTACCAATCTACCAACCTACCAACCTACCAACACACCGCCACAGGAGCCATACCATGAAAGTACTCGTTTGTGATTCCATCTCGCCCCGCGCGGTGGAGCGGATGCGGAAGGCGTGCATCGAAGTAGATGTGCAGGATAAAATTACCGCCGATGAACTGCTGAAGGTCATCGGTGGCTACGACGCGATGGTGGTGCGCAGCCGGACGAAGGTGCGCAAGCCGGTGATTGACGCCGCGACCAACCTGAAGGTGGTGGTGCGCGGGGGCGTGGGCGTGGATAACATTGACGTGGACTATGCCCAGGCCAAGGGGGTCAAGATCATGAACACCCCCGGCGCCAGCACCCACTCGGTGGCCGAACTGACCATCGCCTACATGTTCGCCCTGGCCCGGCCGGTCGTCCAGGCCACCGCCTCGATGCGCAACGGCTTGTGGGAGAAGTCCAAGTTCGAGGGCATCGAGTTGCAGGGCAAGGTGCTGGGCATCGTCGGCATGGGCCGCATCGGCATGGCCGTGGCGCAGCGCGCCGCGGCGCTGGGCATGTTGGTGCTGGGCTACGACAGCCGCACCGTGGGCACCGCACCCTTCATGCAGATGGTGGAGATGGACGAACTGCTGGCGAAGGCGGACTTCATCACGCTGCACCTGCCGCTGACCGAAGAATCGCGCCACATGGTCGGCACAGCGGCCATCGCCAAGATGAAGGACAAAGTGCGCATCGTGGATTGCGCCCGCGGCGGCGTGATTGACGAAGACGCGCTCTATGATGCGATCCGCGCGGGCAAGGTGGCCGGCGCCGCGCTCGACGTCTTCGAGAACGAGCCGCTGACCGACCGCAAGCTGTTCGAGCTGCCGCAGGTGATCGGCTCGCCCCACATCGGCGCGTCCACGCACGAAGCCACCGCTCGCATCGGCGACGAGGTGGCGGATATCTTGATCGCGGTGAACCAGGAAGGGTGTTGAGCGGCTCGCTGACCGGAAAAACGGGACGCGGACGACGCAGACGACGCAGATAACGCGGACAAAGCCTGACACGCCGCAGCCGTCGTCCGCGTCGTCCGCGGTCTCCGCGTTATCCGCGTCCTGGTTTCATCCTTCGCCCCAAGGACGACTGCGCATCGGCGCTGAACACGACAAAGGCTTTTGCTAGAGGAATGCCCCTTCCAATGACTACTACCGCCGGTTTCCAAATCCCAACCATCCTGCTGCCCCGGCCCGGCGTGGATCTCGCCAAATGGGCGGTGATTGCGTGCGACCAATTCACCTCCGAGCCGGAATACTGGCAGGCGGTGGCCGATCTGGTGGGCGATGCGCCGTCCACGTATCATATCACCCTGCCCGAAGTGTACCTGGACACGCCGGAGGAGGCCCGCCGCGTCGAAGCCATCCGCCAGACGATGCACGACTATCTGCGCCGCGACCTTTTCGTCGAACACCAGGGGTTCGTGCTGGTGGAACGGACGGCGGGCGGCAAGACCCGGCACGGGCTGATGCTGGCGCTCGATCTGGAGCAGTACGACTACAACAAGGGCGCCACCAGCCTGATCCGTGCGACCGAGGGGACGATCCTGGAGCGCATCCCCCCGCGCGTGCGCATCCGCTCCGGCGCGCCGCTGGAACTGCCCCACATCCTGGTGCTGATTGACGATCCTGAGCGCACCGTCATCGAGCCGTTGGTCGCCGCGCGCCAGGGCCAGCCCCCGCTGTACGACTTCGAGCTGATGCTCGGCAGCGGCCACTTGACCGGGCATCTCGTCGCCGAGAAGCAGCTCGAGCAGCAGGCGATTGCAGCCCTGGGCCGGCTGGCCGACCCGGCGGTGTTTGCCGCGAAATATGGCCTGGCCGCGGGCGGGGAAACCGCGCCCCTACTGTTTGCGATGGGGGACGGCAACCACTCGCTGGCGACCGCCAAGGCGATTTGGGAGCAGGTCAAGGGGCAGGTCGGGATGGATCATCCGGCGCGCTACGCGCTGGTGGAGATCGAAAACATCCACGACGCGGGGCTGGAATTCGAGCCGATCCATCGCGTCCTCTTCGACGCGCGGAGCGACACCCTGGCCGCGCTGTTCGACTTCTACCCGGATCGCTGCCAATTGGTGCCGTGCGCCAACAGCCAGGCCATGATGGATCTGGTCGAGCGGGAGCGCCGCCCCGAACACACTTTCGGCGTCGTCACCCCGGAAGGCTTCAGCGTCGCCTACATCGCGGATCCGCCCGCCAACCTGCCGGTGGGGACACTGCAAATCTTCCTGGACGCCTGGGGCAAGTCGGGCGGCTACGCCAAGATAGACTATGTCCACGGCCACGAAGTGGTGGCGCGCCTGGGCAGGCAGCCCGGCAACATCGGCTTCTACCTGCCGGCCATCGCCAAAGACAGTTTTTTCAAGACGGTCATCGTGGATGGCGCGCTGCCGCGTAAGACTTTCTCGATGGGCGAGGCGCGGGAGAAGCGGTTTTATATGGAAGCACGCCGGATTGTTTGATAAACAGAACCAGATTGCGAACGCAGAACGCTGGCTGCGCACGCAGATTTTTTCTCTGCGATGCCAGCCTTGATCTGCGTCCGCCGCTTTTTCGATAGGAACCGCAGCCACCTGAATAGCCGCCATCAACAAGAGGAAGACTAACATGTCCATCACCGCCCATCTCCCCCGCTACCCGCTTGCATTCCTCCCGACGCCGCTGCATCCGTTGACCCGGCTCAGCGCGCAATTGCGCGCCGATAATGGTTCGTCCTGTGCTCTGCCTGCTGACTTCTGCATTTGGCTCAAGCGCGACGACCAGACCGGCCTGGCGACCGGCGGCAACAAGACGCGCAAGCTGGAGTTTCTCGTCGCGGATGCGCTGGCGCAGGGGTGCGACACGCTGATCACGACCGGCGCGATCCAGTCGAACCACTGCCGCCAGACCGCGGCCGCGGCGGCCAGGGCCGGGCTGCGCTGTGAGCTGGTGCTCGGCGGCCAGCCGCCCAGCCAGCCGGAGGGCAACTATCTGTTGGATCTGCTCTTCGGGGCGAAGGCGCATTTCACCGCGCGGGAAAATCGGCTGAACCGCTTGCGCGAACTGGCGGACGAGCTACGCGCGGCCGGCCGCCGCCCCTACTTCATCACCTACGGCGGCTCCGATCCGGTGGGCGCGTGCGGCTACGCGCTGGCCCTGGAGGAGCTGCGGGAACAGACGACCGCGCTGGGCATCGCGCCGGATCTGATCGTCATCCCGTCCAGTTCCAGCGGGACGCAGGCGGGGCTGGCGGCGGGCGCATGGGCGCTCGGTTGGGACGTGCCGATCCTGGGGATCAGCATTGATGCGGCGGAAGCGGAGTTGCAGGGGATGGTTGCCGAGTTGGCGAGCCAGACGGCCGGCCGCTTGGGCAAGCCGCATACCTTCGCCCCGGCCGACATCCGCGTGAGCGCGGACTACCTGGGCGGCGGCTACGGCGTGGTGGGCGATCTGGAGCGCGATGCGATCGGCCTGCTGGCGCGCACTGAGGGAGTGTTGCTCGATCCGGTTTACACCGGCCGGGCGTTCGGTGGGCTACTCGATCTCCTGCGTCGCCCCAATCGGCTTCCTCAACCGCCGAAAACGATCATCTTCTGGCACACCGGCGGCAGCCCGGCGCTGTTTGCGTATGCGGCAGACTTGGTGTGATATAATCGGGTCAGGCGCGTGGAGGAACACCAAAATGACTTTACATTCTACTTTATCCGACGTCCGCAGAATTACGGTCACACTACCAGCCACTTTGCTCACCCGACTCGATGAACATGTCCAAGCGCGCAGCCGCAGCCGCTTCATCTTTCAGGCGATCGAAGAACGTCTGGCGATCGAAGAACAACTCGCCGTCCTGGATGAAACGGCCGGCGCCTGGACAGATGAA
>CAZYHE010000099.1:6278-6573 GCA_964647225.1 uncultured Anaerolineales bacterium | reverse complement strand
AACCATCCTGATATGAAAACCGACGAGGATATTGATCGCTGGCTGACAACCCTACGCGCATCTTGGGGCCAGGCGGAAAACGTCGCCAATGGTTAACTACCTGCTAGACTCAGGGCTGGTGATTCGACACTTGCGAGGGCAACGCCGGATTGTCCGGTTTCTCCGCGGCATGGGCGGACGAAACCGGTTGGCCATTGCAACGGTCACCCGGCTAGAACTGCACGCGGGAATGGCGCCCACTGAGCGATACGCTACCCAAAAGCTACTCTCCCGCTTCCTGACCATCCCTATGAAT
>CAZYHE010000099.1:0-6268 GCA_964647225.1 uncultured Anaerolineales bacterium | reverse complement strand
GAGCCGGGGACTTGATCCAAGAGAATCGGAACAAGGGCATTACGCTGGCGGTTCCAGACGCGATCATCGCGGCTACTGCTCTTGTGCATAACCTGACGCTTATCACCCTGAATACCAGCCACTTCGCCAGCCTGTCCGGTCTCAGTCTGGTTTCGCTCCCTACGGGCCTCGATACACTGTGAAGCCAAAGTCAGCGCAAATAGATGCTATTGACAAGCCATCCGATAATTATGTTTATCTCTCACATTTTGCCGATGGGGTGAACTATGGCTGAAAAAGAGCTTGGTTACGTCGAGCTAGAGTGGCGGTGTCAGAGTTGTGGCAATCGCAACCCCGGCAGCGTCAAAAAGTGCGCGCAGTGTGGCGCGGCGCTGACCGAACAGATTAAGTTCGAGCAAGCGCCGCAAGAACAGCTCATCAGCGACAAAGAGAAGTTAGCGCAGGCTGCGGCCGGCGCAGACATTCAATGCGTCTACTGCGGCACGACCAATCCGGCCACCGCCAAGAAATGCAAGCAATGCGGCGCAGAGCTGACGGAAGGCAAGGCGCGTGCGGCCGGGCAGGTGTTGGGCGGCTTCCGCGACCAACCCGCCCCGCCGCTGAAATGTCCCTCCTGCGGCACCGAAAACCCCGCCACCGCGCTGAAGTGCGCCAAGTGCGGCTCGGCGCTGCTCCAGCCCAAACCGCCGGCTGCGCCGCCGGCCGCCAAAGGCAAATTCCCGGTCGGCATCCTGATCGCCGTGCTGCTGGGCATCTGCGCGCTGGCCGGCGTCTTCATGGCGCTTTCGGCGCGCACCACCGACGCGGTCGGCGAAGTGCGCAATCTGAGCTGGAAACGCACCATCGCCATCGAGGCGCTCAGCCCGGTGACACGACAAACCTGGCGCGACGAAGTGCCGGCGAACGCGCCGCTCGGCCAATGCACGCGCAAAGTCCATCACACGCAGCCCGACCCGGCGCCGGGGGCCAAGGAGGTCTGCGGCACGCCCTACACGGTGGATCAGGGCAGCGGCTACGGCAAGGTCGTCCAGCAATGCGTCTACGAGGTGTACGCCGACTGGTGCGAGTATCAGGCGACGGAATGGCGTGTGATCAACACCCTCGTCGCGCAGGGGACCGACCTGAACCCGGTCTGGCCGGAGACGCGCCTGGTCAACAACCAGCGCGCCGGCGGCCGGCAGGAGACTTACCAGGTCAATTTCATGGCGAACGATAAGACCTACAGCTTCACGCCCCCCAACAGCAACGAGTTCGTCCAGTTCCAGCCCGGCTCCAGGTGGAAGCTCAAAATCAACACCTTCGGCGCGATCACCGGCGTCGAACCGGTGGGCAGCCCATGAGGTTCGGCGCACACAGCTACATCTTCACCGAGTCGTGGTCCGATGACCAGCTTGGCATCCTGGACACCGCCGCCGCCCTGGGCCTGGATTGCTTCGAGATCGGCATCGGCGACGACGTGATCTTCTCCCACGCGCGGACGCGGCAGCGGGCCGCGGCGCTCGGTCTGACCCTGATCGTCAGCCCCGGCGGGCATTGGCCGGTCGAATGCGATCTCTCGGCCGACGACCCGGCCGACCGGGCCGCGGGGCTGGCCTGGCACAAGCGGCAGGTGGCGCGCGCGGCCGAGTTGGGCGCGGTCGCGTACACCGGCGCGCTCTACGGCCATCCGGGCGTGGTCAAGCGCCGCGTCCCGCCCCCCGACGAATACCCCCGCACCGCCGACGGGCTGGTCGCGCTGGCCGAATACGGCGCGGCGCGGGGTGTCGAGATCGTTATCGAGCCGATGAGCCACTTCCGCACGCACCTGGTCAACACGCCCGAACAAGCCATGCGCCTGCTCACCCTGGCCGACCACCCCAACCTGACCGTCCTGCTCGACACTTATCACATGATCACCGAAGTGCGCGACTACGGCCAGGCGATCCGCACGGTTGGTGGCCGGCTGTGGGGGCTGCACGCGTGCGAAAACGACCGGGGCGCGCCCGGCGGCGGGCTGGTCCCGTGGGGGGCGGTTTTCGCCGCGCTGCGCGAGATTGCCTTCGACGGCTATATCGTGATGGAAGCCTACAACTCCGGCCAGGGTGATTTCGCCGTGCGGCGCGGGATGTTCCACGATGTGTGCCCGGATGGGGCGGCATTTGTGCGACAAGGACTTGCGTTTCTCCGCGCCACGCTGAGCCTCGCCGAGGCGTAGCGCAAGATGCCATCTTGCGCTACATTGCGCGGTGGGTGGCGATTTTCAGGGCAGTTTCTTACCGCCACGGACTGGCCCGGTTGGCCCGGTGCGCTTCGACGATCTCCCGGCGAATCGGCGCCTGGCGCATGAACGCGCGGCGCATGGCCGGATCGCTGATCCGATCCGCCTGCTCCTTCAAGAGGCGATAGGCGGCTTCCTCGCAATCGCGGGCGCGCGAGCTGCGCGCGGCGCGCAACACGCGCGCACACACCAGGCATACCAGGAAGGGTTCCCGCGCGCCTTCCAGGCCGGCCAGGGCCAGCTCTTTGCTCTTCGGCGGGAAGATGCGCTGGAGGATCTCATCCACATGGGCGGTCGCCTGGGGCAGTTGCCCCAGGGCGAGGGCCACTTGCGCCAGCCCGGCCAATGACTCGAGGGCTGCGGCCGGCTGGCCCAGCGCGCGATAGCTCTCCAGCGCCCTGCCATACGCGGTGGCGGCTTCGGCGGTCATATCGAGACCCAGCAGCGCATGGCCGGAGATCGTCAGCGCCTCGGCTTCGGCCGGCCGGTTGTTGGCCGCCGCGGCCAGTTGGGCGGCCCGATCACTCGCCTCCCAGGCCGCGTTGTGATCCCCTGTGTGGTAGGCCAGGGCGCCCTGGGCGGTCAATACCTGCGCCTCCAGCCGCTCATCGCCGAGGCCGCGGCCGATGCGCAGCGCCTGCTCGAAATAGCCGCGCGCTTCATCGTAGGCCCCGATGGTGTCGCTCACACGCCCCAGATAGAAGCACGCCATCCCTTCCCCGGCCCGGTCGCTGTTCTGCCGGCTGTTCTGCTGGCTGCGCTCCAGATAGCTGCGGGCGGCCGCGTAGTCACCGTAGAGCATCATCACCGCACCCAGGTCGCTCAGTAGACGGTTTACGCCGTCGGCCTCGACTAATGGTTCATCCATCTGCTCGTAAAGTTGGAGCGCGGCCTCCAGGTGATCGCGCGCCGCGGCGTAGGCGTTTTCCAGCACGGCGATGCTGCCCAGATTGCTGAGGCTCGCCACCGCCAGTTCCCGGATGCCTTCCGCCTGCGCCTGGGCCAGCGTGTGCTCGAACTGGGCGCGGGCGACCTGGGCGACGGCGGCCAGCCGCTCGTGATCCGCTTGCAAGTTGAGGAAGCGGGCCTGGCCGAGGAGCAGTTGCCCGCGCACCAACGATTGCACCAGCTCGGCCAGGCCGGGCGCGGCGTCGGCGGCGCCGGCCGGCAAGCAAAGCGCCTCCGCGGCCAGGCCGAACAGCCTTTCCCCGCGTTTATAGAGACCGCGCAAAGAGAGGTAGCGCGCCAGCGCATTGGCTGTGCGCTGCAACCGTTCGACATCCCCGCGGTTGGCGGCCCATTCCCAGGCCTGCTGGATGTGACGCCACTCGGCCTGGATCTCGGTCAAGGCCCGGATCATCCCGCGTTTGTGAAGATTGGCCTCGCGCTGCGCCAGCAGACTCAGGAAATAGGCGCTGTGGCGATCCTGCGCCAGGGGGGCGCGGTCGCCGAGCGCGGCCGGGGGTGAGAGCCGATTGACCGTGAACTGGTGGATCAGCCGGTGCATCGCATAGCGGCCCGGCGCCGGGGTTTGCAGCAGCAGGCGCTCGGCCAGCCCTGCCAGCGTCTCGGCCGAGGCGCCGGTGATCGCCTCCGCGGCCTGCTCGCTGAAATCGCCGCGGAAGACGGTTAGCTGCGCCAGGGCGCTGCGTTCGGCCGGCGCCAGCAGATCCCACCGCCCCTGGAACGCGGCTTCGACTGCGACCGGGGTATCCCCGGCGAGGGGCGCGGGCTGGTGGAGCAATTTGCCGAATTGCGCTACATCTCCAAAGATCGCACGCAATGCGCTCAGGATCTCGACCGGCGGCCAATGCTCGACCCAGGCCGCGGCCAACTCGATGCCGAGCGGGTTGCCCTCCAGCAACCGACCGATCTCGGCGATCACGGGCAGGTCTTGGGGCGTTGGGTCGAAGCCATTTGCGGCGCGGTCGGCGCGCTCGATGAAGAGGCGCACGCTGGCGCATGTGCGCATGTGGGCTTCATTGGTGTCAGTGGGCGTGGGCAACCCATTGAGCGCCACGGTGCGTTCGCCCTCCAGCCCGAGGACGTTGGGCGCGGTGATCAGCAGGGTCACGCCGCTGGCTTGGGCCAGCAGCCGGGCCAGAAAGCTCGTGACCGGCGGGAGGATCGGCTTCAGGCCATCGAGGGTGAGCAGGATGCGCTTGTTCCGCAGATGATCAATGAGTTGTTGGGTGGGGTTGGCGTGGTAGGAGAATGACAGCTTGAGCGCGTTGGCGATCTCATCTGCGACCAGTTGGCTGGCCAGGCCATCCGCGGGGATGGCGCGTCCGTCGAATGCGTCCGCGATGCCGGCGTTCGCAAAGATACCCGTCAACGGCACGTACCAGGCGCCCTGGGGGTAACGTGACTTCATCTCGTCGGCCGCAGCCAGCGCGAGGCGGGTCTTGCCGATGCCGCTCGCCCCGGTGATGGTCACGCCACGGCATTCGTTCGCGCCCAGGTGCGCGATGATCTGCGCCAGCTCGGCCTCGCGACCGATGAAGGGGGTGGCCTGGGCGGGCAGATTGTTGGGCGGCGTGGCGGTCAACTCGATGATGCCCGCGGCTCGGCCCGGCCCCACCTGCCCGGTGCGGATTTGGTCGTAGAGGGTCGTGGTGCTGGGGGTGGGACCGACCCCCAACTCCTTGGCGAGCACGCGGCGGCACGTCTCATATTGCGCCAGCGCGGCGCCCCGTTGTCCGTTGAGCGCCAGCAGGCGCATCAGTTGCCGGTGGGCTTCTTCCTGCCACGGTTCCAGAGTCAACAGCCGCTGCGCGGCGTTGATGCCGAGAAGATAGGCCCCGCGCTGAGTGTAGTGCAGGATCAGCCGGTGGAGCGCCTGGAGCACGGCCTGGCGCAGCCATTCCTGTTCGCCGGTGACCCATTCCTCGAAGCCGGGCGCGCTGGGCACGAAGAAGCCGGCCAGGAAATCGCCCCGGTACAGATCGGCGGCCGCCTGGAGCGCGGCCGCCTGGCTGTCGCTTAACACGATCTCGGCGCTCGCATCGGCCGGCGCGGCCGTGCGGAGATGGCGGTTGAATTCGGTGACATCCAGCCAGTGGGGCGCGGCGCCATTGAAAGCCACCGTGCTGCCCTCGATGAGGAGATAGGGCGTCAGGCGGCTGCGCAGGTCGCTGAGTACCTGGCGCAGGCTGGCCTTGGCTTGCGCTTCGGGCGAATCGCCCCAAAGCAGGCCGGTGAGCGCCGCGCGGGTGTGGAGTTGGCCGGTGTATGCCAGGTAGCACAACAGGGCCGGTGACTTACTGGAGATGAAACGGCCGATTGGCTCGCCACCCCACGTCAGGGAAAGGCCACCCAGCAAAGTCATGTGTAAATTGTCTGCCATCACGGCGCCTCTTCACGATTTCTTCACGCTCAGTCTGTATAATAGAGACGTAAGAGTGAGATGAAAGATATGGTGTATTTTCGGAAGTCCACTCGAAACGACGGTCGAACCCGCAATTGGCGGGACGACAACAAAAGGTTGCTCTTCTTATCGTAGTAGGTTTTCTAACGAAGTCCTGTAAGAATGATGACAGACAGGGCGACGCAGCATCCTGTGGGCATGCGAGGTGATATGGTTAGCTGTGAACCAGTGCCGCGTTACGGGGCGTATGTGCTGCGGATTTGGGAAGTGCGCAGCCACCCGGCGGATGCGGAGCCGATTTGGCGCTACAGTCTCGAGCCGGTTCACAGCCGAGAACGGCGTGGCTTCCCCGATCTCGAGAGCTTGATGGCGCATTTGCGAACGCTGACGGCGCCGGCCGATGAAGGGGACGCCGGGCGCAGGCGTCTGGCCGAAGGGTTCTAGCCGACCCTGCGACGATCCCCAAGCTGACTGCATGGGGCGTGATGAAAAGGAGGCACGATATCAGAGGAACGAACGGGCGCTTCGTTGGTAACCCGGATCGGGTTGTCCCTGCGGCGGAAGCCGCAGGATGATTCGCAAGCGAGATTTAGTTGTGCTGCACTAAAGTCGTTACCCACCCAATTCATATCCCATCCATCACA
>CAZYHE010000098.1:0-10694 GCA_964647225.1 uncultured Anaerolineales bacterium | reverse complement strand
ACGCCCGCGCCGCGCTCAAACTGGCGCACAAGGGCTATGTGCTGGAGACGGGCCGCATCGTCCTGGCCGGGCCGGCCAGCCAATTGCTGGCGGATGAGCGGGTGCGGAAGGCGTATTTGGGGGAGGCGTGAGAGGCGAGAGTCAGGAAACTGGCGATGGAGGGTGCGCAATGCGACGGGCGGCATATTGCGTTTTGACAAACATGTGCAATCACATTATCATATATGGCGTATATGCCATAGCACCTTCCAGTTAGCGGGAGGATGCGATGGATCGTCATCCATGGGAGATTGAGTTCTATGATAGGGATACCGGCCGATGCCCCACGACCGAATTCCTACAGAGTCTCCCCAAAAAAGACCAGGTATTGATAACAAAGGCGCTGGAGCGCCTGGGGC
The DNA here is from genome assembly GCA_964647225.1 of uncultured Anaerolineales bacterium. GTDB lineage: Bacteria > Chloroflexota > Anaerolineae > CG2-30-64-16 > CG2-30-64-16 > CAZYHE01. Next base: position 10,296 of record CAZYHE010000098.1, on the reverse strand, counting down.
AGTACGGGCCTGACTTGAGACGCCCTTATGTTGACTATCTCAACGATGATATCTGGGAATTACGGGTGCGCGTGCTCAGCGGTCATGTACGGATGTTATATTTCTTCTTCGATGGCCGCAAAATCGTCATCACGCATGGATTGGTAAAGAAACAAGGCCCGGTACCGCGAAGCGAGATCGAACGAGCTGTTGCATTTCGCTCCGAATACCTGGCGCGAAGAAGTAGGAGGTGATGCTTATGGATTTCAGAACCTACCAGACCGAATTGCAGCGAGATCCCGAATATGCAGCGATTGAATGTGAGTTGCGTCCGTTACTGGAACTGGCTGATGACGTATTGGCTTTACGCCTTGAAAAGGGTTGGTCGCAGACAGAATTGGCGCGGCGCGTGAGGACCAACCAGGCTAACATCTCTCGCCTCGAAAACGGGCTGGCGAATCCGACCCTGGCCTTCATCCAGAAAGTGGCTGCCGCGCTCAATACTGAAGCAACCATCCGCCTGCGCAAGCCCGACGATCTTCCTGGGGCAGAGATGCTCCCCGAGGCGTCCGCCTTGGCCGACGCCCTACACCGGAATGCGAACATCGCTTTTAGTGATGAATTGGGCGATGTCCGGCGCGAATTATGTGCCGCCTGAGATCGAGAGATGGGACTGCTGCCCCCGAAATCGCAGACACATTACACGCACGTGACGCAGCCGGCCCGCCAGCGGATCAAGAGTCCGTTGGACAACATGCAGTTGTAGCAAACAGTTGGGTGAGCGGTTCCTGATTGTTAAACCGACACGAAACTGTCGGGTAACACCTCATTTGGGGCCCGTGGGTCAGTAGATTTGTACTAAACGAAAATCCAGAACAATATCTCTCGCTAAAGAAGATAGAAGACGCAGTTCCTCTCACGGTACTCTCAACAAGAAAACTCTCTATGGACTTCATCCACCAAGTCACCAATCTTGACGACAGACGTAGACAGACACACGAGGACCATAGCACATGGAATTGGAGTTTGAGTGGAATCCGCGAAAGGCCGCCGAACTCAGGCCAGAATATGACTTGCGAACGTTGCTCAAGGGTAGCGTGCGCGGCAAATATGCAGAACGGTATCGAGCCGGGACCAACTTGGTGTTGCTAGAGCCGGATGTTGCCAGGGCGTTTCAGAGCGCCGAAGCGGTCAATGAAGCTTTGCGGTTAGTGCTTCAACTGACGAAACTTGCAGTGAGCAAACAGCCAGGATTGGCCGAGGCGTTGTAACCCTTGCCGTCTATGCACGTCTGCATAACATTCGCGCCACAGCAACGACGGGGCGGCGCACAATTGGAAGGGACTTTCGATTCATCTGCCGTTGCGTGGTGCTACAGTGTTCTGCGTCAGGCCGTTCAGATTCGAACGCGGTGCCTCATTCGCTGGCTGAATAAGGGAGAATTCTATATGAGCGCAGTTCTGGAACTCGAACAAGCGGTCCTACAGTTACCGCTAAAGGAACTTGCTCGCTTTCGGAAGTGGTTCGAGGAATTCGACGCCAAGATTTGGGACGGGCAGTTCGAAGAAGACGCGGTGTCTGGAAAATTCGATCAACTGGCAGAGCCGGCCATCGCGGATTTTCGTCCGGGCAAGTACAAAAGGCTATGACGCACTTCACCGCGCCCTCGTTCTGGGAATTGTACGACAAATTGCCAGGGCCGATTCAGGAGTTGGCAGACAGGAATTACACACTGCTCAAGATGAGTCCACGGCATTCTTCGTTGCAACTCAAAAAAGTGGGCAAGTATTGGTCGGGTTGAAAGAACCATACGGAACTGCTGCTCATACAGAGGAAACCACATGCCAGTCATACTGCGCCTCAAGGGGTATAGATTCCTGTTCTACGAGGCGGACATTGACGAACCACCGCATATCCATGTTAGAAGAGAAGGCGACGAGGCAAAATACTGGCTTAATCCGATCACATTGGCGGAAGTACGTGGATTCAGACAGCATGAATTGAACGAGATTGAAAGAATGATCCATGAGCACCGGGACGACCTCCTGGGGGCGTGGATGAGAGAGGCAGGAAAACATGTTAACGGTTAGGGCGAAAATTCAAACCTATAGCGGAATGATTCCTGTTGTACCGATTGTCATACCAGATCTCGGCGAAGTGAGGAAATTCGCCACAAAACTTCATGCTGCCGATAAGATCTGGAGTGGCGAGGCTTTCGGGTGGTCGGCCGAGTACAACCCGGAAAGATCCGAGCCGCCTCTGGATTCCAAAATGACCTTCACCCCAGCGGACTTTTCCGTTGGAGAAAACGGCATCTGGTTTTTCTCTATGACGTGGGAACGCGGAAAGGATAAAGCCCCGGCAGAGTATCTTGACGACCGAAGCATCGTTAGCGTAGAACACCGTCAAGCACTTGCGCACGGGCCGCGCCGTGCCCGCGATTTTTCGCAGAACTGAAACGGACCGTCGAATCACGGCTTCACTGCACGCCCGGTTTCGGACATGGTCGGTGCGTTCTCGCGTTCACGACCTGGCCATCTCACTCCCCTGGAGGGTATTATGACAACCAAATCCACCGTAGATAATTTCCTTTCTCAACGCACGTTGGCCCTGGTCGGCGCGTCGCGCGACCCGAAGGCGTTCAGCAGTATGGCGAGCAAAGAGTTGCGCGCCAAAGGCTTCCGGGTGATCCCTGTCAACCCGAATGCCGACGCGATCATGGGCGAACGCTGCTACCCCAGCCTGGCCGACCTGCCAGAACGCGTGGACGCCGCGCTGATTATGACGCCGCCCGGCCAGACCGAGGCGGTGGTGCGCGACGCGGCCGCCGCGGGCATCAAGCAGGTCTGGATGCAGCAGGGCGCCGAATCGGCGGCGGCGATTCAATTCTGCCAGGAGAACGGTATCAGCGCAGTGCATGGCGAGTGCATCCTGATGTTTGCCAACGGCCGATCCTTTCCTCATATTGCGCATCGCTGGGTGTGGGGGCTGCTGGGCAAGTTGCCGAAGTGAAAAGCGACGACTTCCCGGTACAGCATCAGGCGGCCGCCAACCGGAGCGTGCGCGGCTACTTGATGATCCTGACCGCGGCGACCTTGTGGGCCTCGCTCGGTGTCTTCTATAAGTACCTCATCAACGATTACGGCTTGCAGCCATTGACCGTGGCGGCGCTCCGCGGGAGCGTGGGCGGGCTGATCCTGCTCGCCACGCTGTTCCTCTTGCGGGTGAATCTGCGCGTGCCGCGGCGCGACTGGCTCACGTTCCTGGCCTATGGCGTGATCGGCGTGGCGCTCTTTTTCATCTGCTACGTGACCGCGATCAACCTGGCCGGGGTGGCCGTGGCGGCCGTGCTGATGTACACCTCGCCCGCGTGGGTGGCGCTCATCTCGTGGCGGTGGCTGGGGGAACGGCTGAGCGGTCGCGGGCTGGCTGCGTTGGGGTGCGCCCTCGCCGGCGCAGCGCTCGTGGCGCGCGTCTACAATCTGGAGGCGCTCCGCCTGAACGGCCTGGGGGTGTTGGCCGGGCTGGCCGCGGGTCTCACCTATGGGCTGTACAGCGTCTTCAACAAGCTGCTGGTGCGGCGCAATGCACCGTGGGTCGTGCAAACCTACGGGCTGCTGATCGGCGCCGGGGTGCTCCTGCTGCTCGTGCCGGCGGGCGAGTTGGCGCGCGGCTTTGCCTCGCCCGCCGCGGTCGCGCTGATCGTCGGCATGGGCATCGTGCCCACATTGATCGCCAGCCTGGCGTTCGCGATCGGGGTGCAGTGGATTCCGATCAGCATGGCGGCCATCGTCGCGATCTGGGAGCCGGCGGTCGCCACCCTCTTCGGGTATGTTCTATTCGATGAGCGGCTGGAGGCGGGGCAATGGCTGGGGATGGCCGGCATTGTGGCCGCGGTGTTGTTGCTGAAGCCGGCGGGTAAAGCGGCCGGGTAGCGCAAGATGGCATCTTGCGTTACCGTTTACCCTCCAGCACGCGGGGCGAATTCCCAGATCAACGCCAACGCGGCGATGGTGATCAGGCCAAACTCGATCACCACCCGCCGGCCGATCCGGCTCTGGATCGCGTGTTGGGACAGACCGACGATATTGTAGAAGAGCAGCAGGAGGATCAGGCCGCCGGTCAGGCTTTGCAGGCGCATGTAGTTCAGCACCCAGGTGGCCTGGCCCAACACCAGCCCCGCAATCCCTGCATAGATACCGACCTGCAAGGTAGGGCGCCGGCTGCCCCGCAGGAGTTCGAGCGCCAGCAATGTGCTCAACAACATCACTTCGGTGGCCGACACGATGCTCCGCACGCGTGTGCTGTAGACGACCAGGTACATGACCAGGGCCACACCATAGGTGAGGGCGTTCATGGCGAGGCGTGAACGCCGATAGCCGGTCGCAAACGGATCCATGGTATAGTAGATGCCCGCCAGGCTCAATCCCAACGCGATCCCGGTCAGGGTCAGGCCCGCCAGCCAGTAGAGGCGCGATGGGGCGGCCGGCAGCAGCAGCAGCGCGACGCCGATCAAGGCCACCGGGACCCCCCAATACAGCCAGCGCGGTCCAAGTTCGCCGGTGTAGCTCAACGGGTGGGCGCGCACCACCGCTTCGGTGCCGCTGGCCGCCAGCCCCGCCAGGATCAGCCCAAGCACGGTGTTCGTGGTGATGGTGAACGTGATCGGCGAGCCAAGCATGGGGCCGGTGATCACGACGGTGGGCAACGACAGCAGCCGCTGGGCCGCCAATCCGATCAGCATGACCCAGACCAGCACACTCACGCGATCTCGGTAATCAACCAGTTTTTCTCTGAACATACGCTGTCGCCGGTTGATACGCCGGCGGTTGCTCCTATGATTCGGTTGCGGCCCATTCTAGCCGGTCGCGTGGGGGTTGTCAATAACGGCGCAGCGGTCATGCGGGCCTTGACTTCTGGCCGGGGATGTGATAAAAACAAAGTTGTATTTATTGTCAACCTGTATCTTGATCCTTTGACAGACTGGGGAGAAAAGATACACGGACTCACCAGGAGATAACGTGCTATACAACGACTATACAATTACGATCTCGGCGCAGCAGGGGGCCGGCTACCCGGTGTCCGCGCTGGCCGAGGGGATGGGGCGCAATTCCGATATGCTGGCCATGCCCCCGGCTGAACTGCTGCGCCTGATTGCCGAGGTAGATCGTTTGCCACCTGGTGATGGCTATGGCGACACTTTGACCGCGGCCGGCGTCGCGCTCTTCCATTGGCTGACCGGCCGGCTGGAGACCCATCTGCGCGTCGCGTGGGATCGCGCCGAGCACAACGGTCGCGGCCTGCGTTTGCGGCTCGGCATTGATCCGCCGGAGATCAACGCCTGGCCCTGGGAGTTGCTGCACGATCCGCAGCGCGACCGAACCTTTGCGACCTCCATCGCGACGCCGCTCGTGCGTTACCTGGATCGTACCGATCAGTTCGGCGGTCTGACCAACCTGAAGGCCGAGTTGCCCTTGAAAATGCTCCTGATCTTGCCCAAGTCAGCAGACCTGAACCTGGTCAAAGAGCGCGCCGTGATCGAACAGGCGATCGTTCCGCTGGATGAGGTGCTCAAGCTCAAGGTCGTCGAAGGCAACGTCACCCGCGCCCGCTTTGCGGATGCGCTCATCACGGACACCTACGAGATCATACATGGCAGCGGTCACGGCAGCTTCCTCGATGGTGTGGCGTATATCGGTTTGAACAACACCGACGGTTCACCGGATTGGGTGGACGGGCAAATGATGGGACGCTTTGTGGTCAACTGCAAATCGCTTAAGCTGGGTGTGCTGAATATGTGCAGCAGCGGCAAGGTGGATGAGGGCCGCGCCTTTCAAGGATTGGCGCCGCAATTGGTGCGGTCGGGCGTGCCGGCCGTCGTCGCCATGCAGTACCCGCTCAGCGATGATGCGGCGATGACCTTCGCTGAGGAGTTTTACCGGCGGCTTTGTATGGGCGAAAACAGCATCGGGCGCGTGGATGTCGCAGCGACCTACGCCCGGAACATGCTGGCGATCCTCTATCCCGGCGACCGCTGTTTTGCCGCGCCCGTCGTCTATACCCACACCGCGGACGGGGTGATCTTCACCCTTCAGAAGCAAACTGCGGCGCCGCCACCTGCGCCGGCCGACGGCTTAAGCCGTCTCCTGGCCGAATCTTTGCACGCCAGTGCTGCGCTCGATGACGATATGGCCCTGGCCGCGCGCGCGTTGTTGGAAGAGTGGCGTCTGGTTCTCGCACGCGCGGCCGGCGAATATCAGCGCCATCTGGCCGAGCCTGGCGCGCCGGCCCAGGAGGCGGCGCGCCAGGGGTTGGCCTTGATGCAGCGGCGCATCAACGCCATTGATGCGCGCCTCAGCAGCGCCGTGGCCGAGTGATCCGGCCCGACAAGAAGCCTCAGCCCAGCAGACCCGGCCAGATGCTCACGATGATGAGAATCATCGTGAGCAGGATCAATATCCCCACCATGCCCCACGCCAGCGCGTTGAACACACGTCCGTTGGTGAATCGCCCCATCAAACGCCGGTTGTTGATCAATTTCAACATCACGATCAGGATGACCGGCAACAAGACGCCGTTCAGCGTTTGGCTCGCCATCATCGTCTCGATCAACGATTTGATGGGCAGCAAGATGACAGCCGCGCCCAGGACGATGAGCGCGGTGTAGATGAAAAAGAAGATCGGCGCGGCCTTCATGCTGCGATCCACCCCCGCCTCCCAGCCGAACGCCTCGCACACCACATACGCCGTAGAAAGCGGCAGGATGGCCGCGGAAAAGATCGAGGCGTTGAGCAAGCCGAGCGCAAACAAAATCGAGGCATACGGTCCGGCCAGTGGCCCCAGCGCCAGCGCCGCGTCTTTGGCCGATTCGATCCGAACGCCGTTTGCGGACAGGGTCGCCGCGCAGGCGATCATGATGAAGGCCGCGACGACGACCGCAAACAGCGAGCCGATCACGACGTCGAGCCGTTCGTAGGCGTAGTCGCTGATCTTCAACCCCTTGTCCACGATCGAAGACTGCTGGTAGAACTGCATCCAGGGCGCAATGGTGGTACCGATGATGGTCACGAAGATCGTCACATAGCCGGCATCGAACTGGAAGCTCGGTCGCACGAGCGCACTGGCGACTTCGCCCCACGGCGGCCGGGCCAGGATGCCCGAGATCACATAGGCCAGATAGATCGCGCTGGCGATCAGGAAGATGCGCTCGACCGTCTTGTAGTTCCCCTTGACCATCAGCAGCCAGACGACCACCGCGGCCACGGGCACCGACAGGTACTTGGAGACGCCGAAGATCTCCATGCTGGCAGCCACACCGGCGAACTCGCTGACGGTGTTCGCCAGGTTGGCGAATACCAGGATCGCGATGATGACCGCGGTCAGCCGCACCCCCATGCGTTCACGGATCAGGTCGGCCAGCCCTTTACCCGTCACCACCCCCAGGCGCGCGCTCATCTCCTGGACGATGATCAACGCCAGGGCGACCAGGGGCATCATCCAGAGCAAGCCATAACCGTAATGGGCGCCGGCCACCGAATAGGTGGTGATGCCGCCGGCGTCGTTGTCCACGTTGGCGGTGATGATGCCGGGGCCGACGACGGCAAGTAACATGAGCAGTCGGACGCGTATCGGCCGGAAGCGTTGCGATAAGGTCATGGGCCAGATCCTCGTCGTAGTACTAGCGATACATGCGCGGCAGCCGTTTCTTCCACGCCGTGGGGATGATTTTATCGAGCGCATCATCCGCCGTGACGATCCCGTGGATCTTGCCCTCTTCATCCACCACCGGGATCGCCAGTAAGTTATACTTCGCGATGGCCTGCGCGGCCTGATCCTGGCTGTCGGAAGGAATGAGGGTCACGACGCGTTCATGCATGAAGCGAGAGACCGGTGTCTTCGGATGCGCCAGCACCAAATCCTGCAACGAGCAGACGCCCGTCAGGCGGTCATCACGGTCGGTGACATAGATGTAGTTGATCGTCTCCAACTCTTGCGCAGTGCGGCGCAGATACGCGATCACCTGTTCGGCGGTCAGGTCGGCCCGGATGGCGACAAATTCGGTGGTCATAATGCCGCCAGCCGAGTCCACGGGATAGGTGAGCAGCTTGCGGACATCATCTGCTTCGTCCTGCCCCATCAGGTTGAGCAAGTCCTGGCTGCGTTCCTCCGGCAATTCGGCCAGCAGGTCCGCGGCCTCATCGGGCGCCATTTCCTCCAGCAGATCGGCCACCTTTTCATCGGTCATGGCTTCGACCAGGCTGGCCTGGAAGTCGGGCTCCACCTCTTCCAGGGTGTCGGCCAGCGTCTCCACGTCGAGAGAGTCGAGCAGTTTGCTGCTTTCGGCGCGGCCGAGATCGCTGATGATCTCGGCCAGGTCCGCCGGGTGCAACTCGGAGATCTTGTCGCTGGACACCCGCAGGCGCATCGGCTGGTCGCTCGACAGCAACTCGACCGCCTCCCAAGAGATGGTCCCCGGCGTGCTCTTCCGGCCCAGGCGGCCGGCGACCTTCTCGGCGGGTTTGCCCAGCCCCAGGCGGCGCATCAGGCCCAGCCCGCCGATGTCTACGTTGGCGACGTAGAAGCCGCCGTTGACGCGCGCCAGCTCCAGATCGTTGACGCGCACCACGCGCACCCCATCGGTATCAATGATCTGTTTGTCCAGTACATCACGCACCAGGTACAGATCTTGGTTGCCAGGCACATACGGCGCGATATCCTGCACGCGTTTGTTCAGCGCCACGGCCGGCGCCAGTAGCACCACCACGTCGGCCAGCGGGATGATCAGTTGACCGCCGGCGCGCTTGACGATGATTGCCACCACCTGGGGATGCGGCAGATTGTGGCGCGGCACCGCGACCAGGTCGTCCAGCCGGCCGATGCGTTCGCCGTTGACATCCGCGACTGTTTTGCCGGTGAGTTCACTCAAGAATGGCACGTGTCACCTCCCTGGAAGCATCCAGCTTGTGGAATCGGTTGGGTGAAGCCGAACATCGCCGAGCCTCGTGGAGCGCGCGTCAGGCGCGGCCTACGCGCACTCGCCCGGCCGGATGGACGGCGGGCGCGCTAAGACCACACGCTGGTGGCCGGCCATTGCGGCGCCGGCGCGTGCGAAGCCACGGTGTTTAGGGTCAGGAGAATCTCAGCTCGCTTCAAAGCTGCCTCCACGAATTCAGGATATGACAGCAGAAGCGAGGTGTCGCCGCCGGCTCATCACAGATCAGATGGCCCGGCGGGCGCTGGGGTCAGGCCCGGGGGGAATCCTCTGCGCGGAGCGCGAATTCTGATGACGGCCGGCGCCATGCCGAGCCGCTGCTGTGTTTATGCACCCGGCCAATGACGGCCGGCCGGATTAATCCGTCGGGACTACTGGGTACAGAATCGTTTGACATCGTATCGAAGGTGTCGTAGCAACCGGTCAATAGACGCTTGACGAACGGTTTGTGCTCCCGCAGAGATTTGCAAAAGCCCGTGCGCCACGGCGCATTTTACTCTTGTCCGGGGGGATGTCAAATCAGCGGGGAAGATGTATCGCGGGTCAGACGCCGGGCGGGTCTGACCGCTGCTGAACCGGCCACGTGGGGAGGACGAACGGCGGCGCCGGCGGCGCGATGCCGCGCAGCGCGTCCAACGCCCAGGCCAATGCGTCCTGATCGCGCCATGGGTGCTCGGTGCTGCCAAAACACATGGACTGCTCGTGCCCCTTGCCGCACAGGATCACCAGATCACCGGGTCGGGCCTGCTGCACGGCGAAAAGGATCGCCCGTTGGCGGTCGGCGATGCGGACGTAACTCTGCCCTTCCTGCCGCCCCGCACGTTCCAGCGCGGCCGCAGTCTCGGCCATGATCGTCCCCAGATCCTCCGTCCGCGGGTCCTCGGCGGTGATGACGGTGAAATCGGCCAGTCGCGCCGCGACCTCACCCATCAGCCGCCGTTTCTCACGGTCGCGCAGGCCGGCCGAGCCAAGGAGGACGATCAACCGGCCACCCGGCGCCAACAGGCCGCGCACGGTGGTCAGGGCCTGGGTCAGGGCGTTCGGCGTATGCGCAAAATCCACGATAGCGGTGAACGGCTGGCCGCGGTGGATGCGTTCCATCCGCCCCGGAATGCCGCGCATGGCCTGCACGCCGGCCCGAATGGCCTCGCTTGGGACGTTCAACGCGGTCGCCGCGCCCGCGGCCGCCAGGATGTTGGACACATTGAAGCCGCCGATCAGGGGCGTGGTGAGATGGAGCGGCGGGAGGTGCGCGGCGGAAAACAAGAGATCGAACTCGGCGCCGGCCGGGGCATGACGAATGCCGGTCGCACGCAGCACCAGCG
>CAZYHE010000097.1:0-10836 GCA_964647225.1 uncultured Anaerolineales bacterium | reverse complement strand
CGAGGTACAGGTGAATCGCGATCCATCCGTTGAAGCCGAAGACCCTATAGACCTGTTGGTGCATAGCATCCCCAGGAATCTGTGGGTGACGATCATAATCATCGCGGCGATGCTGCTCATCAGTTGGCTCTTCTTCAAGCCGCCGCAGACCCCTGCCGCAGCCGGGGAGCGGCCGGCCGTGAGTGGCGCGCTCGAGGGGCGCGTCATCGCGGTGCTGGCCGAGGAGCAGATGCTCATCGCCGAGCAAGCGCAGCCGGTGCAGCGCGTCCTGGTGGAGATCACCCGCGGCGACCGCCGGGGCGAGCGGGTCGAGTTGGTGCATGGTCAGACCGGGATGCTCACCGACGGCGCCCGCGTCCGGGGTGGCGAGCGGGTGCTCCTGGAGTCCAGCCTCGGCCCGGAAGGGGAACGGCTCTACATCAGCGATTTCGTCCGATTCCCCGCGCTGTTGGGGTTGGCCGCGCTCTTTGCCGTCGCGGCCATCGCCGTGGGGCGGTGGGTCGGCCTGCGCGCGCTGGCGAGCATGGGGGTCAGCGTGTTGGCGATCGCCGGGTTCATCATCCCTGGCATCATGGCCGGGAATGATCCGCTGCTGATCTGCACGGTCGGCGCGCTCCTGCTGATGATGGCCTCGCTCTACCTGGTCTACGGGTGGACCTGGAAGACCCACGCCGCCCTGGCCGGACTCACGATCAGCCTGGCTGCCACCGCGCTGTTGGCCGTGCTCTTTGCCGACCTGGGACGCTTGGCCGGCCTCGGCTCCGAAGAGGCCGGTTTCCTGGTGCGGCTCGGTCAGTTCAAGATCAATCTGCGCGGCGTGTTGTTGGGCGGCATCGTGGTCGGCGCGGTGGGGGTGCTCGATGATGTCGCGGTCGGCCAGGCGTCGGCCACCTTCGAGCTTAAGCGCGCCAATCCGCAGCTCCGTTGGGCGCAGCTTTTCGGCCACAGCATGGTCATCGGCCGCGACCATATCGCCTCGATGACCAACACCCTCCTGCTGGCCTATGTCGGCGCGTCGCTGCCGCTCTTCCTGCTGATGGCGAGCCTGGATGTTTCGCTGGCCCAGGTCCTCAACCGCGAGTTCATCGCCGAGGAGATCGTGCGCACCCTGGTGGGCAGCCTCGGTCTGATCCTGGCCGTGCCGGTGACGACCCTTTTCGCCAGCCTGGCCGCGCAGCGGGAACAGGCCGTCCCGCCACCACCAGCGTGATGGGCCGATAGATTTGACAGCCGGTTCTCCTCGTGGTAAGCTGTTGGCGTGAAAAATGATAGCAATTATCAATATCTGATCGAGAGCTGCGCGGCCGAGGATCTGCTGGCGGCGGTGGTGTGCGCCGGGCACTCTAACACGCGCGCACGCCGCGCCGTGCTGGACGCGATCTGCGCGGCCGGCGGCCAGGCGACCCCGGCGCAGTTGTTGACCTTGGGTCGCGCCCGCCAGCCGGGGCTGGGGTTGGTCACTGTCTATCGGACGTTGGAGATCTTGAGCCGGTTGGGCCTGGTGCGTAAGCTGCACCTTGATGAGGGGTGCAGCACCTATGCGCTCAGCCCGGCCGCCATCCAGCACGCGGATGGCGGCGCGCATGAGACCGCGCTTGGGGGCGTAGCTCATACGCACGGCCATCATGTGATCTGCCAACGCTGCCGCCGCGCGACGGAGTTTGCCGGATGCGATATAGACATGATTGTGGCGGCGGTCGAAGCGCAGACCGGCTATCGGGTGCGGGAGCATTGGCTGGAGATGTTCGGCCTTTGCCCGGAGTGCCAGGCGGCCAACGTGCCGGCCGCGTTTCAGGGGGAGGCATGAGATGGCAGAGCAGGTGATTCCGGCTTCTCCCGCGCGCCTGGAGCTGCAAGGTGTGTCGGCGGGCTACAACGACCGGCCGGCGTTGAGCGATGTGAGCTTCCAGGTGCCGCATGGCGGCCAGGTCGCCATCGTCGGGCCAAACGGCGCGGGGAAGTCCACGCTCTTCAAGGCGTTGGTGGGGCTGTTGCCGCTGCGCAGCGGCCGCATCTTGATTCACGGCCAGGCGTTGGGCCAGCACAAGGATTGTGTCGCCTATGTGCCGCAGCGTGAAGCGGTGGATTGGCGCTTCCCGGTCACGGTGGCCGATGTGGTGATGATGGGGCGCTACAACCGCCAGGGTTGGTTCGGCCGGTCATCGGCCGCCGACCACCAGGCGGTGCGTCGCTGCCTGGAGCAGTTGGGGATCGCCCCGCTGGCAAGCCGCAGCATCGGCGATCTGTCGGGCGGCCAGCAGCAGCGGGTCTTTTTGGCGCGTGCGTTAGCCCAAGAGCCGCACATCCTCTTGTTGGATGAGCCGTTCACCGGTGTGGATGCGACCACGCAGGAAGCGACCCTCGATCTGCTCGACGCGTTGCGGGAGCAGGGGGTCACGACGATGGTTTCGACGCACGATCTGAGCCTGGCCGCGCGGCGCTTCGAGTATGTGCTGCTGCTCAACCGCGAGCTGATCGCGTTCGGGCCGGCCCGCGAAGCCCTCACAGCCGAGACGATCCAGCGGGCCTTCGGCGGCCGGGTGCTGTTCGTGGAGGGTGTAGCGGTGGTGGATGATTGCTGTGCTGAGGCGGGTGTACCATGCTGACCTGGCTACTTGAACCGCTGACCTATGCCTTCATGCAGCGGGGCCTGCTGGCCTCGGTGATCGTGGGCGTGGTGTGCGCCGTGATCGGCTGTTACGTGGTGCTGCGCGGCATGGCCTTCCTCGGCGATGCGTTGGCCCATGCGATCCTGCCCGGCGTGGCGATCGCTTATCTGCTGGGCGGCAACCTGACCGCCGGCGCGCTGATCGCGGCGGTGATCGTCGCGCTGCTGATTGGCCTCTTCTCGCGCCAGGGCGCCATGCGTGAAGATACAGCCATCGGCATCCTCTTTGCGGCGGCGCTGTCGCTGGGCGTGGCGCTGATCAGCAGCGTCCGCACCTTCGCCGTGGATTTGAGCCACATCCTGTTCGGGAATGTGTTGGGCGTGTCGGCCGCCGACCTGGGGCTGGCGGCGGGTCTGGGCGGGGTGGTCCTGCTGGCGGTGGTCGTGTTCTATAAACCGCTGCTCGTGATCAGCTTCGATCCGGTGCTGGCTGCCACCTTGCGCTGGCCGGCTGAACTGTTCCGCAACTTGCTCCTGGTGCTACTGGCGCTGACATCGTCGTCTCGCTGCAAACGGTGGGGGTGGGGCTGGTGGCGGCGATGCTGGTGACGCCGGCCGCGACAGCCAATCTGCTGACCCGTCGCCTGCCGACGATGATGGCGCTTGCCGCGCTGTTCGGCGCGCTATCGGCTGTGGTCGGCCTCTATCTGAGCTATTACGCCAGCATCGCCTCCGGCGCCGCGGTGGTGTTGGTATGCACCGGCTTCTTCCTGTTGGCGTTGTTGGTCGCGCCGGGGCGCGGCTGGCTCTGGCGGCTGCGGCGGGCCTGATCTCGGATCGCGGCGCCGCTGATCCCGGTGTCGCCGTGTATTATCGTCAAAAAATCGAAATGAATTATCATTTTTACGAAGTCAGTAGAGGTATAATCCCATGTCCCGTTTGTTTGTTTCACGTCTCGCGTCCCTGGTGCTGATGATCGTCCTGCTGGCGGGCTGTGCGCCCGCAACTGCGCCTGTGGGCGGGCCGGCCGGTCTCAATGTGCTGGCTGCCGAGACTTTTCTCGCGGATATCGCCCAAAACGTGGCGGGCGACCGGCTCAAAGTCGCGGCGCTGATCCCGGTGGGTGTTGACCCGCACGGCTTCCAGCCGACCCCCGCCGATGTAAAGAAAGTTGCTGCCAGCCAGGTGTTGATCGTCAACGGCGCCGGGTTCGAGGAATTCCTGGCGGATCTGCTCATGAACGCGGGCGGCGACCGAACGGTGATCGAGGCGTCGGCCGGGCTGACCATGCGGGAAACGCCGGACGATCCCGCGCACGCCGCGGGCGGGCATCACGAGGAGGGTGACCCGCACTTCTGGCTCGATCCGGTGTTGGTCGTCAAATACGTCGAGAATATCCGCGACGGCTTGAGCCAGGCCGATCCCGCCGGCGTCACGATCTACGCGGCCAACGCCGACGCCTATATCGCCAGGCTCAAAGATCTCGACAAGTGGATCGTGGAGCAGGTCAAGCAGATTCCTGAGCCGAACCGTCGCCTGGTGACCAACCATGAGAGTCTCGGCTATTTCGCGGATCGCTACGGCTTCACCGTGGTGGGCGCGGTGATCCCCAGCGTCAGCGCCGGCGCTTCGCCTTCGGCTAAAGAGTTGGCGGGGCTGGCCGATCAGGTCAAACAGGCCCGCGTCCAGGCCATCTTCCTGGAGACGGGGAGCAACCCGCAGCTCGCCCGGCAGTTGGCGCAAGAGGTGGGCATCAAGGTGATTACCGAGCTTTACACCCATTCGATCACCGATCCGAAAGGCCTGGCGCCGACTTATATTGACATAATGAAGTATGATGTCGCGGCAATCGTGGGCGCGCTCAAGTAGATGCGATCCCTCGCGGTCGCCCATTGGGGTGGGCGTAGGCGATCGCTCCTACCGATGCCTCAACGCACGCTCCCAGTCCTCCGGCGTGTTGATATTGAAGAATGAGCGTGCGTCGGGGTCTACCGCAGCGATCTCGGCCGGCGCGAGTGGGCGGATCCGCACATCGGGGAAAAAGCTGAAGATTCGACGCTCGCCCGCCGCCAGCCGGGCTGCGACCGCCGGCGCACAGGAGCGGCGATAGAGGGCGTGCAGCGGCTCCCAAGCCAGCTCGCCGGTTTCGGGGTGTCGCGTTTGCGGGACAACTGCGTCGAACCCTTCGGCCAGGCCGATCATCCGCTGGATCAGCGCCAGATTGACGAACGGCATATCCGCGGCGAGCGCCAGGAGCAAGTCGTGGCGCGCGGCAGTCAGCCCCGCGTGGATGCCGGCCAGCGGCCCGGCGCCGGGAAAGAGATCGGCCACGACCCGGCCCGGCACGGGCAGCGTGCGCGCCAGCGCCGCGAAGCGCGCCGGCGCATTGGCGCTGAAGAGGATCTCGCCGGCCACCGGCAGCACGCGGCCGACGACCCGCTCAATCATGGGCACGCCTTCGAGCGGCAGCCACACTTTGTCCTGGCCCATGCGCCGGCTGCGGCCGCCGGCCAGGATCAACACAGAAATCGGCTCTCTGACCATCGTTCGCTCCTGACGGGTTGACCTGCTTTTCGACATTGTATCACGCGACGCAGGAATTCACCGTCAGACGCATAACCTTCGTAACGAGGACAAAATGATCCGCAACCAATGGTACGCGATTCTCGAATCCACCGAAGTGCGTCGCGGCAAGCCGGTCGGCGTGACGCGCATGGGGGAGAAGTTGGTCGCCTGGCGCGACAGCCAGGGGAAAGTCACCGTCATGCACGACCTGTGCCCGCATCGCGGCGTGGCGCTCAGCAGCGGTGAGGTGCATGGCGACTGCATCTGGTGTCCGTTTCACGGCTTTGAGTACGACGCCAGCGGTCGCTGTACGCTGATCCCGGCTAACGGCCAGACCGCGCCCGTGCCCAGGGCGTTCAAGGTGCAGGCCTATCCCACCCACGAGGCGCACGGCCTGATTTTCATCTATTGGGGTCAGCCGGCCGGCGAAGTGCCGCCGCCACGTTGGTTCAACGATCTCGACGCCGGCTTCAGCTATGGCGCAGTGCGGGATCCGTGGGCGGCGCACTACTCGCGCGTCATCGAGAATCAACTCGACGTGCCGCACGTGCCCTTCATCCATCACAACACCATCGGCCAGGGCGGCCGCACGGTGATAGATGGCCCGTGGGTCGCGTGGCAAGACCCCGATCGTTTCTTCGTCTACACGAGTATGCGCCCCGAAGATGGCACGCCGGCGCGCCGCGCCGATGAGATGGCGCCCCCGGCCAAGCTCTTTCACCTCGAATTCATCTTTCCCAACTTGTGGCAGAACTGGATCAGCCCCCAGGTGCGGGTGATTGTCGCGTTTGCGCCGGTGGACGAGGGCAACACAGTGATGTACCTGCGTTTCTACCAGAACTTCATGCGGACACCGGGGCTGCGCGGCCTCATCAACCGGTCGGCGATGATCTTCAACACGATCGTGGCGCATCAGGACCGCCGGGTGGTGGTGACACAGCGGCCGGCGCGCTCTGATCTGCGCATGGGCGAAAAGCTGATCCCCGGCGACGGCCCCATCATCGCCTATCGGCGCCGGCGGCAGGAGTTGATTGACGCAGCCACGGCGTGATGGCGGGGCAGCGGCGATCTCTCACGGCCGTCCGGTCAGCCGAGCGGCGATGGTTGGGCGGATCGGCCACGGGAGCGCGGGTAAGATCATGCTGAAATACCTGTTGATCGGGCTGGGCGCGTTCATCGGCGCCAATGCGCGCTATGCGCTGCAAACGTGGGCCGCGGCGCGCTGGGGCGCGGATTTCCCCTACGGGACGCTGATCATCAATATCTCCGGCAGCCTGATCCTGGGCTTCTTCATCACGCTGGTCACGCAGCGGGTGGCGCTGGCGCCCGAGTGGCGTGTGTTCGTCACCGTGGGGCTGTTGGGCGGGTTCACCACCTTTTCTTCCTTCAGCGTCGAAACGTTGAACCTGGCTCAGACGGGCCGCTGGCTGCCGGCCGCGCTCTATCTGGCCGGCAATGTGGGCTTAGGGATCAGCGGGGCGTTCCTGGGCATGGCTCTGGCGCGGGCCATCTGAGGTGCGACATGGAAATCGTCGGCACAGCAACCAAAGTGACGATCTACATCGGGGAGAGCGATCGTTGGGGCCAGAAGTCGCTCTACATGGCGATCCTGGAACTGTTGAAGGCTGAGGATTGCGCCGGGGCCACGGTGACGCGCGGGATCGCGGGGTTCGGCGCGCACAGCCGCATCCGCACCGCCAGCATTGTGGACCTCTCCGCCGATCTGCCGCTGATCGTCGAATGGGTGGACGACCCGGCGCGCGTGGCCCGGTTGATGCCGCGCCTGGTCGAGATGGTGGCTGAGGGACTGATCGCCTGCCAGGAGGTCGAGGTGGTGACCTACGGGCATCGGGAATTGCGCGCCCTGCGGGCGGCCGCGCCCGTGCGCGATCTGATGAGCCGTGAAGTGCGCACCGTGACACCGGACACGCCGGTCGCCGAAGCTGTCGAGATGCTGATCGGACAAGCATTCCGCAGCCTGCCCGTCGTAGACAAGGCGCGCCGAATCGTCGGGATCCTCACCGATGGCGACTTGCTGACGCGCCTGGATCTGCCGAATGCCAGCGTGCAGTCGGCGCTGACGGCCGCCGAGCTGAGCCGCGAACTGGATGCTTTGCGGCGCAGCGGGCAAACTGTGGCTGAGCTGATGGTCAGCCCGGTCGTCACCACGACCGAAGATGCGGCCATCGCCGACGCAATGCGCGTGATGACCGAACGCGCGATCAAGCGGCTGCCCGTCGTGGATCGCACCGGCAAGCTCGTCGGCATCGTGAGTCGGGTGGACGTTTTGCGCGCTCTAGCGCAGCCCTTGACGCGCGAGACGCCGGCGCAGGCCGTGCCGCCAGGACACCATGCCACGGTTGGCGATGTCATGGTGGCCGACGTGCCGGCGGTCCAAAGCGCCGCGGCGTTGAATACGGTCGTAGAGCTGTTGGTTAACGCCGCGCAGCGCCGGATCGTGGTCGTGGATGCGCAGCGCCGCGTCCTGGGGATCATCACCGACGGCGACCTGCTCAAGCGGGCCAGCGCCGGCGAACGCGCCGGGCTGCTCCAGGCGCTGGCCCGCCGGCTGGCGGGCGGCGGCGGCGCGACCATTGACCTGGCGAAGCGCACCGCCGGCGAGGTGATGACCGCCAATCCCATCATCGCCACCCCGGAGACGCCGCTGTTGGATGCCCTGCGCCTGTTGCTGCGCCACAAGATCAAGCGCCTGCCGGTTGTGGACGAGGACGGCAAGCTGATCGGGCTGGTGGGCCGTGGCGCCATCCTGCAAGCATTGGCCAGAGACCTATCGCATGAATGAGTGATTATCCTGCGGCCAGGAGGCGTGGTAGAATACGCCATGCTCTCCCGGCCACTCAGCGCGTCTACGCTGTGACCCTGCCTGAGGTTCAGCCGGGAAGAAAATGACCCGGAGGACCTGAAATGCGTTCCGTCGAACTTGCCCCTGTCGTCGTCCCCGAGTTCGGCAGCCCCAGCGGACTGCCGGAGCTCCCCCTGGCTGAGTATGAAGCCCGCCTGGCTGCGGCGCGCGCTCGCATGAGCGCAGATGGCCTCGACTTCCTGGTCGTCTACGGCGATCGGGAACACGCGGCCAACGTGGCGTTCCTCACCGGATATGACCCGCGCTTCGAGGAAACCTTGCTGGTGATCGGCCGCGCGGGCCGGCCGCTGCTGCTGGTGGGCAATGAAGGTCTGGCCTACGCCGCCATCAGCCCGCTCGATTTGGAGCGCAGCCTCTACCAGACCTTCAGCCTCCTCGGCCAGCCGCGTGACCGGAGCAAGCCCCTGGAGACGCTCCTGGCCGATTGCGGGCTGCGCCAGGGGTGCCGGGTTGGCGTGGCGGGCTGGAAGTACTTCGACCGTCGCGAGACGCCTACCCCGGCGCTGTGGCTGGAGACGCCGGCCTTCATCGTGGACACGCTGCGTCAGCTTGTCGGGAGCCATGCGCACGTGACGAACGCCACCGCGTTGCTGATGGATCCCGAGATGGGGCTGCGCGCCACCAACTCGGCCGATCAACTGGCCTACTTCGAGTGTGTGGCGACCTACTGCTCGCAATCGGTGCGAGACCTGCTGGCGGGCATTCAGCCGGGCATGACCGAATACGCCGCCATCCAGCTCATGCGGCTGAACGGCATCCCCACCGCATGTCACCCGAACCTGGGCAGCGGCCCGCGGCTGGCCCTGGGGCTGATGAGTCCGTCCGGTCGCGTGCTGCAGACTGGCGACCCGATGCTCATCGGGCTGGGGTTGCAGGGCGCGCTGGTGGCGCGGGCCGGATTCCTGGCCCACGGCCCCGCCGAGCTTCCCGCAGGCGCCGCCGACTACGTGGAAGCCGTCGCCAAACCCTACTTCGCCGCGGCGGCGGCCTGGTGGGAGAGCCTGGCGATCGGCGCCAGCGCCGGCGAGATCGCCGAGACCGTGATCGGCTTGCTCAAGCCGGCCGGGCTGGGGCCGGCCCTCAACCCAGGCCATCTGATCCACCTGGACGAATGGGTCAACTCGCCCTTTTTCATCGGCTCGCCCCACCGGCTGCGCTCCGGCATGGCGCTGCAATGCGACATCATCCCCACCCCGGCCGCGCCCTACGCGCCATCGAACGTGGAAGATGGTCTGGCGCTGGCCGACGCACCGCTGCGCGCCGAGCTGGCCCGCAAGTACCCGGCGAGTTGGGCGCGGATCGAACAGCGCCGGCGTTTCATGGCCGAAAGCCTGGGGCTGCGGCTGCGGCCCGAAGTGCTGCCCTTCTCCAACTGGCCGGCCGTGCTCAATCCGTACCTGCTTGAGCCGGGCCTGGCGCTACGCATGGCGGCGTGAGTTGCCAGGGTGTCAAGATGACTGAGGGTCGCGTGATCCCCGCGCCGGCGCCCCCGGCGCGCCTCTATCTGCTAGGCCCGTTCCGCCTGGAAGTGGACGGCCGCCCCGTGCGCCTGCCCACCCGCAAAACCGAATCGCTGCTGGCCTATCTGGCGCTGCACCCCGCCAGCGGTGGGCACAGCCGGGAAATGCTGGCCGCGCATTTCTGGGGCGATTCGCCCGATGAGGATGCGCGGCGCTCGCTGCGCGGGGCGCTCTCGGCCCTGCGCAAGGCGCTCGGCGACGCGTGCCTGCTGGCCGGCCGCGATGGGGTGGGGCTGCATCCGGCCTGGCCGCTGTGGGTGGATGCCCAGGAAGTGGCCGAACGCGCCGCCGCAGCGTTGCCGCGGGCTGACGCCGGCCTGCCCGATCTGGCGGCCGACCTATACGCCGCCGACCTGCTGCCGGGCTTCGCCGATGAGTGGGTGGCCCCGGAGCGCGAGCGCATCCGTAGCTTGCACCTGCGGGCGCTGCTGCATGTCGCGCACGTGAGCCAGGCCCGCGCCGACCACCCGTCCGCGCTGAATTCCGCGCGCCGGGCGCTCGAGCTCGATCCCGCCGAAGAAGCGGCGCATCAAATCATCATCGCCAGCCATGTGGCGCTGGGCGACCGCCGCGCGGCGGTCGCCCAGTGTGACGCATGTGCGCACGCGCTGCGCGAAAAGTGGGGCATCGCGCCGTCGGCCCGGACGCTCGAACTCTGCCGGTCGGCGCGGGGCGCAGTTGAGGAAGCCAGCTTCGCACCGCCGACCACCAATCTGCCCGTGCCCCTGACGAGCTTCATCGGGCGCCGTGCGGAAGTGGCGGAAATCCGGCGGCTGCTGGCGTCCGCCCGGCTCGTCACCGTCACCGGCGCCGGGGGCAGCGGCAAGACTCGGCTGGCGATCGAGGCGGCAGCCGGCCTGGTGAGCGTCCACGATGGCGGCGTGTGGTGGGCCGACCTGGCGCCGCTGACCGATGAAACACTGGTTCCTCGGGTGGTCGCCCGCGCGGTCGGCGCGCCGGAGGCGCCGGGGCGCAGTCCCGCCGCGGTCATCACCGAGCGGATTGCCGGGCGAAGCGCGCTGTTGGTGCTGGACAACTGCGAGCATCTGACCTCCGCGTGCGCCGGGCTGGTCGGTGACCTGCTGGCGGCGTGCCCCGGCCTGCGCATCCTGGCGACCAGCCGCGAAAGCCTGGGCGTGCCCGGCGAGCAGGTCTGGCTGGCGCCGACCCTGGCGCTGCCTGATCCCGCCGCCGCGCCGGATGTCGAGACGGTCGGGGACTGCGAGGCGATCCGGCTGTTCGTGGCGCGGGCTGCGGCG